>JAPKYU010000612.1 GCA_026394175.1 Acidobacteriota bacterium
GAGAACCGGCCCGGGGCCGAGGCGGTGAAGGTGACGACGTCGCCGGCGCCCGACTTTGCCGGCTATCGGTGGATCGAGCCGCCCATCGTCGAGATACCGGCGCGCGACGGCGTAAAGGTTCCCGCGCGGCTGTACAGGCCGGCAGGCTACAAGCCTGGCGTGCCGGCGGTCATCTTTGTCCACGGCGCCGGCTACGCGCAGAACGTGCACCACTGGTGGTCTACCCATCCGCACGAATACCTGTTCCATCACTTCCTGATGGAGCACGGCTACCTGGCGCTGGATGTGGACTACCGGGGGTCGGCCGGCTACGGCCGCGACTGGCGCACCTCCATCTACCGGTACATGGGCGGCAAGGACCTGGAAGACGAGGTGGACGCGGCCCGCTGGCTGGTGAAGGAACAGGGCGTGGACCCCAAGCGCATCGGCATTTACGGCGGCAGCTATGGCGGCTTCATGACGCTGATGGCCATGTTCACCCAGCCCGACGTCTTCGCCGCCGGCGCGGCCTTGCGCCCGGTCACCGACTGGGCCCACTACAACCACTCCTACACGACCAGCATCCTCAACCTGGCGCAGAAGGACACCGAAGCCTATCGCCGCTCCTCCCCCATTTATCATGCCCAGGGATTGAAGGGCGCGCTGCTCATCTGCCACGGCGTGGTCGACACCAACGTGCACTTCCAGGACACCGTGCGCCTGGTGCAGCGGCTGATCGAGTTGGGCAAGGAGAACTGGGAAGTGGCCCTGTACCCGGTCGAGGACCACTCTTTCCAGGAGCCCACCAGTTGGTCCGACGAGTACAAGCGCATCTTCAAGCTGTTTGAGACCAACCTGAAGAAGCCGGCGGAACCCGAGAAGCCGCGCAAGAAATAAAACCGAGCCGTCCCGCCGTGCGGGACGGCTCGGTTGCGGCGATAGAATCACTCAGGAGGCGGCCATGAGACTGGCATTCATTGCGGTGGCGCTCGTCCTCTCTGTTCTGCCCGCTGCGGGGCAGGAATTGAGAGCGGGGTACGCGGCCGTCGAGATTACTCCGCCGGCCGGCATTCCCATGGCCGGCTATTACAGCATTCGCAAGGCCGAGGGCAGGCACGACCCGCTGATGGCGCGGGCGCTGGTGCTGGAATCGGGCGGCACGCGGGTGGCGTTGGTGGCCTGCGACCTGGTGGGCATGGACCGCCCCATCATTGAGGCGGCGCGCCGCCTGGTGCGCGAGCAGAGCGGCCTGGCCCCGGAAACGGTGATGATCAGCGCCACGCACAGCCATACCGGACCGCTGCTGAACCTACGCTTTTCGGCGGCCGCCGACCCGGCGGCGCGCGCCCTGATCGACCGCTATCGGGACGAGCTGCCGCGAAAAATCGCGCAATGCGTGCATGCGGCCGCCTCGCACCTGGCCACCGCGCGCGCTTCGGCCGCCACCGGACGCGAAGAGAGCCTGGCTTTCTACCGCCGCTTCGTCATGAAGGACGGCACCGTTCGCTTCAACCCCGGCAAGCTGAATCCGGACATCGCGCGGCCTGCGGGCACGCCCGACTACGACGTGCAGGTGGTCTACTTCGAAAAGGAAACGCGCGTTCACAGCAAGAAGGCGGGGCCGCTCACCGCCACGCTGACCACCGGCGAATCCAGCCCCCTGGCCACCTACGTGAATTACGCGCTGCACCTGGACACCAGCGGCGGCACGGGGTTTTCCGCCGACTATCCGTACACGCTGGGGCAGTTGCTGGCCAGGGTGAAGTCCCCGGACATGGGAACGGTTTTTACCATCGGCGCGGCCGGCAACATCAACCACATTGACGTGCGGACCAAGGCGCCGCAGAAAGGCTTTGGCGAGGCGGAACGCATCGGCACGGTGCTGGCCGGAGAGGTGCTGAAGACCTACACCCGCTTGCAGCCGGTGGAAGCGCCGGAGTTGAGGGTCCGCTCAATCATCGTCCCGCTGGAGATTCCCAGTTTCACCGGGCAGGAAGTGGCAGCCGCGCGGAAGACGGCCGATGGCTTCGGCGCACCCAAGCAGGTCTTCCTGGACATGGTTCATGCCTTCAAGGTGCTGGACGTGGCGGAGCGGGAGGGACGGCCGATCGAGGCCGAAGTCCAGGTGATCGCCATGGGCAGCCACACCGCCTGGGTGGGCCTGCCGGGCGAGGTGTTTGTCGAGCTGGGCCGCGCCATCAAGGAGAAGTCGCCGTTCCCGCAGACCATCATCGTGGAGCTGGCCAACGGCTCCATCTCCTACATCCCGGACCGCAAGGGCTTCCAGGAAGGCGCCTACGAGGCCATCAGCGCCCGCTTCTCCCCCGGCGGCGGCGAGAAGCTGGTGGAAGCCGCCTTGAAGCTCCTGGGCGAACTTCGCTGAGGGAACGGCCCGGACGATTGCTGCTTCGCACTGCCGCCGCCCCGGGGCATCCGTTTAACGCCTGGGGGTGGCGATGGCCACGTCCTCAAGCGTGACGCGCTGAAAGGTGCTGGCATCACCGAGCCGTTTCACCGCGTCCAGAAGCTCGATTCCGGCCAGGCGGCCATCCGCATCGTAATCCAACGCCACCCCGTCGCCGAGATGCTTGGTGGTCACGGTCGTTTCTGCGAAACGGATATAGAGCGCATCTACCTCGCGGTCGTACGAGATGGTCATGGGCGCACCCTCAGAAGTAATAAACGTAAACGGTCACCACCACGATCTCGTCGCCAGAACTGGGCTGCCCTACCGCGCCACGGCGGTCGCTGGTGTTGCCGGGCCGGCGTACATGGAGTTGAACAGCAGCTTGAAGGTTCCGTGGGGCTGGCCGCGGAAGGCCGCTTCCGGACCCAGCAGGTAGAGCTTGCCTCGGCCCACGCCGGCCTCGGCCACCGCGACCGTGCCTTCCAGGTAGCCCTGTCCCCAGGCCCAGCCGCTGCGCAGCGGCGTGGCGGTG
>JAPKYU010000583.1 GCA_026394175.1 Acidobacteriota bacterium
TACATCGGCATGCGCCTCCCCATCGCCGTCTGCTACGGCCTGACCGTTCTGGGGCTGTATCTGCTGGCGGGGAAGTACTACGCGCGAACGGGGGCGGTGTTGACCGTTCTGTGCTACATGGCCATTCCGCGCGTGTTCGGCCACGCGCACATCGCCGCGACCGAGACGATTGTCTGCATGCTGCTGGTATGGATGACGTATTGTTTCGTCAAGGGGCTGGATTCGCCGTGGGCGGCGGTGTTGTGCGGGGTGTGCTGGGGCCTGGCGCTGGCGACCAAGATCAACGCCATGTTCTTCCCGGTTCCCCTGTTGATCTGGGCGCACCTGTTCCAGCGCCGCCGGTACGCCAACAACGTCTTCGCTCTGGCGTTCGTCGCGCCCTTTGTCATGGTGGCGGTTTGGCCGTGGCTGTGGCCGGAGCCGTTCGTGCGCCTGGTGTCCTATCTGAAATTCTTCGCCGGGCACAAGGACATCTCGGTGTTCTATTTCGGGCAGAGATACCCGCTCTTCGACGGAACCCGCGTCGTGCGCACGCCGGCGAGTTATCCGTTTCTGATGACCGTGTTCACCACCCCGGTCCTCACGCTGGGGCTGGCGCTGCTGGGGCTGGCGCGCACGGTGGCCAATCTGCGGCGCCACGACATCGGGGTGCTGTATCTGCTGCAGGCGCTGACGCCGCTGTTTCTTGCCGCGCTGCCCATCTCGCCGCGCTACGACGGGGTGCGGCTGTTCGTGCCGGTGTTCCCGTTCCTGGCGCTGCTGGCCGGCGTCGGCGGGGAGGGGCTGGCCGCTTCCCTGCGCGGCTTCCGGCCCTTCGAACAGTGGCCCGGCGCGCCGCGCCTGTTCGCCCAGGGGTTGAGCGTGTTCATCGCCGCGCAGGGGATCGTGACGATCAGCCGCTGCCATCCGCACGAGCTGTCGCATTGGAACTCGCTGCTGGGCGGCTTTTCTGGGGCTTACAAGGCGCGCATGGAGACCACGTATTGGGGCGAGGCGGTGAATGAGGATGTCTATGACTACCTGCAGAAGTTGCCGGACGGGACGCGGGTGCGCCCGCTGGCGTTGAACGACGTGTGTTTTCGCCTCCTGCAGGAATGGGACGTCATTCCGCGTGGTTTGAAGATCGACACCCATCCGCCCTCCGACGTCATCGTCATGCAGATGCGCGAAGGGTTCCTCGGCGACGAGGAACAGTATCTTCTCTCGGGAATCCTCCAAATCCCTTGCTTCGCGCTCGTCCAGCACGATGGCATCCCGTTCGTGGTGGCCTTTGACTTGCGGGGTTATCCGAAGGCCGCCGCGGCGTTGATGGAGTTCCATGACAAGATCGAAGCGATGAGACAGGCAGCGGAAAAGGCGGTGCGTTCCGCCGCGTCCGCCTCGGGAGGAGTGCAATGAGCGAGACGTCTTCGGCGACCGGTTCGCCCACCATTGCGTTGCTGACGGACTTCGGCTTGACCGACGCCTACGTCGGCACGCTTAAGGGGGTGCTCCGCTCGATCGCGCCGGAGGCGGCGCTGATCGACCTGACTCACAACGTGCCGCCGCGCTCGATCCTGGTGGGCGCGGCGCTGCTGAGCCAGTCCGCGCCGTTTTTCCCGCGCGGGACCGTGTTCCTGGCCGTGGTCGATCCCGGCGTGGGCACGGACCGGCGGGCGCTGGCGGCGTCGTCGGGGGGCATGTTCTACGTCGCGCCGGACAACGGACTGCTGACCTTCGTCCTGCGCGAGGATGCGCGCATTCACGAGCTGGAGAACCGCGATTTCGCGTTGCAGCCCGTCAGCGCCA
>JAPKYU010000111.1 GCA_026394175.1 Acidobacteriota bacterium
CGGTGGGGCGGAAGGCCAGGCGCTCGCCGAGCCGCGCGCGAATCTGCTTCACCGCATCCTTGTGCACCGGCCCGTGCCGCAGCTCGGCCACGAATTCGATGTAGCGCGTGGACCGCAACAGCGTCATGGTGCTGAAGGGAATGAACAGCACGCGGTTGTCTTCGTCGCCCGCAAAGCCGACCTTCTTGCGCAGCACGCCGATCACGTCGAAGCTGATTCCGGCAATGCGGATGGACTCGCCCAAGGCCGGGCGGTCGGCAAACAGCCGCTCTTTGAGGTCCGCGCCGAGCACGGCGACGCGGGCGCGCTGCATCTCGTCGGCCTCGTTCAGCCAGCGCACCTCGCCGGTCTCCATTCTGCGCATGCGCCCGTAGACCCGGTAAACGCCATACACCCGGAATTTCTGTGAGCGGGGCCCGTAGCTGAGCAGGTACTCCTGGTCCACTTGGGGGCTGGCGTCCCTGACCAGCGGCACGGTGGCCTTGACGTACTCCATGTCTTCGAGCTGCAGGCGGATCGGCCGGCCGGTGCGCTCGCCGCCGGCCTGCTCCGATGTCCGCCCGCCCGAAACCACCAGCAGCTTGGTGCCGAAGGTCTCAAAGCCGGCCCGCACCAGTTTCTCGAACTCGACGCCGTAGGCATGCAGCATGACCAGGGTGGTAATGCCCCAGGCCATGCCCAGCATGGTTAGAAACGAGCGGCGCCCGTAGAAGCGCAGCGAGCGCCAGGCCTGGCCGAGCAATGCCAACAAAACAATCATAGGTCCAAGGTCCGAGAACACGGACAGCCCTGTCACCTGCAACCTGCCACCTGAGCCTAGACTTCGAAGCGGATGGCATCGGCGGGCGCCAGTAACGCGGCGCGGCGCGCCGGCACCAGCGCCGCGGCCAGGGCCACCACGCCCAAAACCGCGAACGCCAGCAGACCCAAACTCCAGGTGACCGTGGGCGGCAGGAAGCCTTCCGGCATCTCGATGCGCTCGAGCGCCTTCGAAATGCCCCAGCCGATCAGCAACCCGGCGCCGCCGCTCAAGGCGGTCATGGTCAGCCCCTCCATCAGGAATTGCAGCAGGATGTCGCGATAGGTGGCGCCCAGAGCCTTGCGGATGCCGATCTCGTGTGTCCGCTCGCTCACCGCCACCAGCATGATATTCATCACCCCCATGGCGCCCAGCGCCAGGGTCACGATTCCCACGCTGCCGAGAAAGAAATCCATGGCGCGGAAAATGGTATTCACCCGGCGCGCGCCCTCCATGGTGTCCCACTCATCGAATGCGTCCCGGTCTTTGGGATTGAAGTCGTAGCGGCGCGCCAACACCTCGTGATACTGCTCCATCGCCTGCTTGTGTACATCGGGGTTGAGGGGTTGCATGATCAACTGGGAGACGGCGCCGGGGATGGTGCCGGCCCGCGGGTGAGGGAAGTAGCGGGCCATGGTTTCCAGCGGGATGAACATCTGGCCGTTGGTGCCGCGCCGTGCCTCACGTCCAATCGAAGCCAGCCTCCCCACCACCTCGAAGGGGACCTGGTTCAGCCGGATCTGGTTGCCCACGGCGCGGCCCATGCCAAAGAGTTGCTGGCGCACAAAGTCGCCTATCACCACGACACGACGACCTTCGGCAATATCGCCTTCATTGATGAAGCGGCCTTCGGCCAGCGGCGTGAAACGGATGTCATGGAAATTGGGCAGCACGCCAATGACCGGCAGCGCCGCGTTGTTCAGCGCGCTTTCGGCACGGATGTTGCCTCCCCAGTTGGGTTGAGTCGGGCTGCAGGAGCGCACCAGGGGAGCGCGCTCGAGAATCAGGCGGCAATCGTCCCTGGTGAACATCAGCCAACGTTCGGTCGGGCCCCCGCCTCCGGCGCTGGAAATGCGCGCCCCCCACAGAAAAATCATGTTCTCGCCGAACTGGGCCATCTCCCGCCGCTGCCCCTCGCGGAAACCCTCGCCCACCGCACCCAGCAGCAGCAGCGACATCACGCCCCAGGTGATCCCGAACATGGTCAGCAGGCTGCGAAGCTTATGCGCCCACAAGTCCTGGAAGGTTTGCCGGAAGACGTCGAAGGGATGGACGTAGACCCGCATTGGGAAGTTAAGAGTTATGAGTCGCGAGTTGTGCGTCTACCTGGTCAACTCTTAACTCTTGACTCTTCACGGCAATATGACTTTCTCGCCTTCTTTCAGGCCGGAAAGCAGTTCGGACTTTGAGCCATTGGAGATGCCGATTTTCACCGCCGCCTTACGCCGCCCGTTTGCGGCCCGCGCATCGGGGACCTCGACCGAAGTGTTGCGGTCCTTGTCGTAGATGACCGCGGCCTCCGGGATCAGCAGGACGCCCTGCTTTTCCTCGTGGATGATCTCGGCGTTGGCGCTCATGTTGGCCTTCAGCTCACCGACCGGATTGGCAATGGACACGCGCACTTCGAAGGTGGTGACGTTGTCCTTCTCCACGCCGAGGGGCGAAATCTTGTCCACCTTGCCCTGGAATTTCTTGTCCTTGAGGGATTCCACGACAATGCGGGCGCGCTGGCCGACATAGACCTTGCCGATGTCGGCTTCCTGCACTTTCCCGAGGACGTAAACTTCGCTGACGTCGCCGAGGGTCATCACCAGGGTGGCCTGCGAGCCCATGACCAGGATGGAGCTGACGGCGTCGCCGGGAACCACGCCACGGGCCAGCACCAGGCCGTGGATGGGGCTGGTGATGGTGGAATTACGGAGGTTTTCCTGGGCGCGCTCCAGCGCCGCCTGGGTTTGAGCCACCTGGGCCCGGGCGCGGCCCACGTCGGCGCGGGTGGCCGCCACGTTGCGCAGCGCGACCATCTGCTTGTTCAGCGCCAGTTGGTAGGCCTTCTCCGCGTCCTCCCACGACGCCTTCGAAATCAGGCCGTCGTCGTAAAGTTTCCGGGCGCGCCCCGCCGCTTCCTTCAAGAACGGCAGATCGGGGCTTTCCGCTTCCACCTGGTTGCGCTCGTAGGTGGCCTGGGCGGAGTCCACGGCCGCCTGGGCGGCCTGCAGGTTGGCAGTGGCTTCCCGCACCTGCGCCTGCAGCTCTTCCTTGTCGAGCTCGACCAGCACCTGGCCCTGCTTGATTAGGTCGCCGTAGTTGACGAACACCTCCTTCACGATACCGCTGGCCTTGGATTTCACTTCCACCTTGGTCAAGGGCTGAATCTTGCCGGTGGCCACCACGGAGCGGGCGATATCGCCGCGCTCGACGGCGGCCAGCTTCGAAGAATCGATGGGATGGTTGCGATGCAGCGCCGCGCGTAGGCCAAACACGCCGGCAACGGCCGCCACACAGAGCAGCGGCAGCAATATCCAGCGCAGGCGCTTCCTTTTACGCGGCTGCTGATTTGGCACAGTGCGGATGCGCCGTCCTCTTTAGCGTTCCAGACGCGGCAAGTATATCGCTATCCGGGCCGGCATCGCGGCGTCTTTTGGCGGCATGCCGCGCGGATCGCGGCTTGACTCCGCCGCGATTCCCTCATACATTTTCAGCCATCCCTGGAGGAGCCTATGCTTGTCCGACCTGCTGTCTTTGTTGTTCTCACCTGCCTTGCTGCGAGCCTGGCGGCCCAGGCGCCCAGATTCACCGCCGCCGACGTGGTGAACGCGGCCAGCTACGCGGGCGGGCCGGTGGCGGCGGGCGAGCTAGTGACGATCTTTGGCAGCGGCGTCGGGCCGTCTGCTCCCGCCGGCCTGCAGCTTGCCGCCGACGGCCAGCGCGCCTCCACGCTGCTGGGCGAGACGCGCGTGCTGTTTGACGGCGTGGCCGCGCCCT
>JAPKYU010000170.1 GCA_026394175.1 Acidobacteriota bacterium
AGACTTCAAAGAGTTCATCCGCATCAGCGCCATGACCCACGTACGGACCTCCCCGTATTACCCCCAGAGCAACGGCAAGATCGAGCGCGCACAAATCCCTCAAGACCGAATGCATCCGGCCCGGCACGCCGCTGTCGCTCGACCACGCCCGGCGGCTCGTCGCCGGCTACGTCCGGCACTACAACGAAATCCGGCTGCACAGCGCCATCGGATTCGTGACCCCCAAAGACAAACTCGAAGGCCGCGACACCGAGATCTTCGCCGCGCGCGACTGCAAACTCGAAGCAGCCCGCGAACAACGCAGACAGCGCCGCCAGGCCATGAGAAAGGAGGTCAAAGTCCAAACCGCACAAACCGCTTGCGTACTACAGCAAGCCATGGCAAACTAACCGCACCGGGCCAAACGGAGGCCGTTCTTGCTGGCGAGCAACCGGCCACCGTCCCGGGGAAGGCGGCAGGCTCCACCGCCTTCCCCGCCTTGGTGTTCTCCCCATCCCAACGCAAATCGCAGAATGAGGCAAAACCAAAGGGAACGCGAACACCCTTGTCACCCAGGAAGCCGCCGAATGGGCCTCAGACAACCCCGATGCGCTCAAAATGAATCTTCAGGGCATCTTCGGAAGCAGGGAACGGGGCGGGATTTCGAGGAAATAGGGCCGGATGTCACTCTGGGGCAAGTTGGTGTCAACTGTTAAGGCGAGATGAGTTCACCGGCGCAATGGTTGCCATCGGCCGTCGCGCGGACGAACGGTTGTCATTCTACAGACAGCGAAATTCTTTGCCGAAGCTTTACCCATTGTTTACCCCACTTTTACGCGCGTGTGGTGAAATAGCGGGCGTGAATTAGCCGCGGTCGGGAGAAGTTGCGGAATTCGGCAAGCGTCATCGGGTAACCCGGCACAAGGCCGTGATGGCGAACGGATGGCAGGAAAACTGATGGAAACCGCCAACTTCTGGCGAAGGATGAAAGGATCAGCATATGTTTACACGAGGCGCCCTGAGATCAGGAGCGGTTGTTCTGGGATGCGCGGCATTGATTGTCGCTTTAGCCGGATGCCCACAGAGCAGCGCACCCACCGTGAGTTCCACCGATCCCGCGGATGGCGAGATAGGCGTGCCTATCAATACGATGATTTCCGCCACCTTCAGTGAGGCGATGGACCCTGCAACGATTACGCCAACGACATTCACGTTGATGCGAGGAACAACGCCTGTGGCGGGTACGGTGGCCTATGACGGCGTCACCGCGATCTTCAGCCCCACAAGCAATCTCCTACCCAATACGCTGTATACGGCCACGATTATGACCGGGGCCGAGGCGCTGGATAAGATCTCCAAAGATAACAGTGACGTTGCTCATGGAATAGGGCTTGCGGTGCTGCTGGCGGGCTTTTTCCTCACCGGACATGGGGATCGTTCAGATGCGCTGGAAGAGGACTTTGTATGGACTTTCACCACAGGTGCGGCCCCAGACACCATCGCACCGACGGTCAACTCCACAGTTCCTGCAAACGGTAGCATTGATGTGGCGCTCGGCGGGAACCTCGCCGCCACCTTCAGCGAGTCGATGGCCCCCTCGACGATCAACACGTCAACATTCACCTTGAGGCAAGGGGCGACGCCGGTCGCAGGCACGGTGGCGTACGCAGGCGTTACCGCGACCTTCAATCCGACAAGCGATCTCGAGCCCCTCACGACCTATACGGCCACTGTTTCGATGGAAGCCGCGGACCTGGCCGGCATCGAAATGGAAGAGGACTTCGTGTGGACCTTCACCACGGGCGCGGCCCCAGACACCACCGCACCGATGGTCAGCTCCACTTTCCCTAGAAACAGAGACACCGGCGTATCGCCTGACAGCAGCCTTGCCGCAAGTTTCAGCGAGGCCATGAACCCCTCGACGATTAGCACGGCAACATTCACCTTGAGGCAAGGGGCGACGCCGGTTTCAGGCACGGTCTTCTATGTGGGCGTCACCGCGCTATTCAACCCCGCAAGCGATCTCGACGCCAATACGCTGTATACGGCCACGATTACGGCGGGGGCCGAGGACCTGGCTGGAAACGCACTGGCAGTTTCTTACGTGTGGACCTTCACCACAGGTGAAGCTCCCGACGCCACCGCACCGATGATCAGTTCCACCGACCCTGTGGATGAAGCGGCTGACGTGCCTGTTAATGAAAAGGTCGCCGCCACCTTCAGTGAGGCGATGAACCCCTTGACGATCACCGCGGAAACATTCGCCTTGATGCAGGGGATAACGCCGGTTGCAGGCACCGTGTCCTACGTGGGTGTCACCGCGACCTTTACGCCGGTAGATGATCTCGAACCGGACACCACCTATACGGCCACTGTTTTGATGGAAGCCGCGGACCTGGCCGGCAACGAACTGTCAGCGGACTACATGTGGACTTTCACCACAGGTGCGGCCCCAGACACCACCGCACCGATGATCAGCTTTACCGTTCCCATAAATGGAACCACCGGCGTGCTGCTCGGCAGGAACCTCGCCGCAACCTTCAGCGAGGCGATGAACCCCTTGACGATCACCACGGCTACATTCACGCTGCTGGACGACGAGATGGCGCCGGTCTTAGGCCTAGTGACCTATGCGGGCGTCACCGCAACCTTCAACCCCTCGAGTAATCTCGCACCCGATACGCTGTATACGGCCAGGATTACGACCGGGGCCGAGGACCTGGCTGGAAACGCACTGGCAAGTAATTACACGTGGACCTTCACCACAGGTGAGACCCCAGACACCACCCCACCGATGGTCAGTTTCACCAGCCCCGTGGATGAAGCCGAAGGCGTGCTTCTCAATAAGAATATCGCCGCCACCTTCACCGAGGCGATGGA
>JAPKYU010000511.1 GCA_026394175.1 Acidobacteriota bacterium
TCGGCGCCCAGCAGGGCGGCGGCGCACACGGCGGCCAGCACGTTTTCCACGTTGTGCGCGCCTTTCAGCGGGATCTCATTGACGCTCAGCATGGTCTGGGTCCACAGGCGCGGATCGGGGCCGGACAGCGGCCCGCGGAACACCACGTCGCCGTCTTCCACGAACGTTCCCGCTTCTACCTCTCCCGCGCGGCTGAACCAGAAGACGCGGGCGCGTGTCCGGCCGGCGAAGTTCCGGCAAACCGCATCGTCGGCGTTCAGCACCGCGAAATCGGCTTCCGTCTGGTTGGCGAAAATGCGGCTTTTGGCCGAGGCGTAGCCTTCGAACGTGGCGTGGCGGTCGAGGTGATCGGGAGTCACATTCAAGACCACCGCCACGTGCGGGCGGAACTCGCTGATGGTCTCGAGCTGGAAGCTGGACAGCTCCACCACGTGGATGGTTTCCGGGCGCGAGCTGGGGATGAAGGCGGTGAGCGGGGAGCCGATGTTGCCGCCCACCGGCGCGTGAAACCCCGCGCTCTCCAGGATCTGGCCGGCCAGCGCCGTGGTGGTTGTCTTTCCGTTGGACCCGGTAATGCCGAGAATGCGGCCCTTGAGAAACCAGGAGGCCAGCTCCACTTCACCGATGACGGCGACGCCAGCTTCGCGGGCCGCCGCCAGCTCCGCAAGATCGGCCGGAACGCCGGGACTGACGACCACCAGGTCCTGCGCGGTGAAGGTCGCGCAGGTGTGGCCGCCGCTTTCCAGTTTCACCTCGCCGGCCAACTCGCGGGCTTCCGGCAATTGTTCGAGCGGCCTCTTGTCGGAAAGTGAAACGCGCGCGCCCTGCTCAAGCAGGAAGCGGGCCGCGGCGATGCCGCTCTTGGCCGCGCCCACCACCAGCACCCGCTTGCCGCGCAGGTCCATGCGCATGACTTCCTTATTTTCTCACCACCAAGACACAAAGAACACCGAGACACACACACTCTTCGTGGAAGCAGGTGCGCTTTGTGCCTTTGTGGTTACTCTGCCGTTCAGCGCAGCTTCAGGGTGGCCAGGGCGAACAGCGCCAGCACCAGGCCGGCGATCCAGAAGCGGATGATGACCTTGGATTCGCTCCAGCCCAGCAGCTCGAAGTGGTGGTGCAGGGGGGCCATGCGAAAGACGCGCTTCCCGCGCAGCTTGAAGGAGCCGACCTGCAGCATCACCGAGAGCGCCTCGGCCACGAACACGCCGCCCACCAGCGGCAGCAGCAGCTCCTGCTTGATGAGCACGGCGATGGTGCCCACGGCGCCGCCCAGGGCCAGCGAGCCCACGTCGCCCATGAAGAGGTCGGCGGGGTGGGCGTTGTACCAGAGAAAACCGAGGCTGGCGCCCACCATGGCCCCGCCGAAAATCGTGATCTCGCCGACACTCGGCAGGTACTGGATCTCCAGGTAGCGGGCGAAACTGGAGTGCCCAGTGACGTAGGCCATGGCCGTCAGCGCGCCGGCCGCGATAATGATCAGGCCCGCGGCCAACCCGTCCAGGCCGTCCGTCAAATTCACCGCATTGCTGGAGCCCACGATCACCAGGATGACGAACAGGAAGAAGAACAGGAAGGCCAGCGGGTAGGTGTACGGGTGCCGCAGGAAAGCGTCGATCAGCAGGTCGGGAGTGAATTTCTTGAAGAACGGCACAATAACGTGCGTCGAGTACAAGCCCTTGGCCGTCAGCAGGAGCAGAAACACCCCGACCAGGAAGCTGACCAGCACCTGCAGCAGAAACTTGCTGCGGCCGGTGAGCCCCAGGTTCTGCCGCCGGCGGATTTTCAGGTAATCGTCAAAGAAGCCAATCACGCTGAAGCAGACGGTGGAGAAGATGAGGATCCAGACGTAGGGGCTGCTGAGATCGGCCCACAACAGCGTGGGCACGATGAACGAGATGACGATGAGGATGCCGCCCATGGTCGGCGTGCCCGCCTTCTTGTGGTGATTTTGCGGCCCGTCTTCCCGGATGTACTGCCCGATCTGGAACTCCCGCAGATGGCGGATCAGCCAAGGTCCCAGGATCAAGCAGAGGAACAACGCCGTCAGGCTCGCGAAGGCGGTACGAAAAGTGATGTAGCGGAATACTCGGAAGTACGAGAAATAGGGAAACAGCTCTTGATAGAGGAGCCAATAAAGCATCAGATCGATTTCGGATCTCGGATTTGGGATTGCGGATTGCAGCCGGCGGCCTTGGGTGGCACTCCGCAATCCGCATTCCGCAATCCGCAATTCATCAGTTTCGCGACGGCGTCCTCCAGTTTGACACCGCGCGAGGCTTTGAACAAGACGACATCGCCGGGCTGGAGCAGGGAGGCCAGGTGATCGGCGGCCTCGGCCGGTGTGTCGAAGAACGCCAGGTGGGCCGCAGCCATGCCCGCCGCCGCTGCGCCTTCCAGAAAATAGCGGGCGTCGCCGCGCACCGCGACCAGGCAATCGGCCGCCGCCGCCGCCCGCCGGCCGGCTTCCCGATGCAGGTCGGGGGAGGCCGGGCCGAGCTCCAGCATCTCGCCCAGCACCGCGATGCGGCGGCGTGCGGCTCCCGCGCGCGCCAGCGTATCCAGCAAAAACTCCAGGGCGCGCGGGTTCGAGTTGTAGCAGTCGTTGATGATCCGGACGCCGTTCCATTCGAGAATTTCGCCGCGCATTTTGAGCGGCCGGAAAGCAGCCAGCGCGGCGGCCGCCCGGCTGGGGTGAATCCCGAAGGTCTGGGCGGTGGCCAGCGCCGCCAGGGCGTTGAGCACGTTGTGCCGCCCCACCAGCGCCAGGCGCACTTCGACCGGCTCGCCCTCCCACTGCAGGCGGAAACGCTGGCTCCCATCTCCCTCCTCGCAGATATCGCAGGCGCGGAAATCGGCCTGACGGTCGATCCCGAACGAGAGCTGGAAGCCCTCGAAGCTCTCTCCGAAACGGGAGACGAACTGGTCATCGGCGTTCAGGATGGCAATTCCGCCGGCGGGCAGCGAATCAATCAGTTCCCGCTTGGCGCGGGCGATGCCCTCGATCCCGGAAGGAAAGTATTCGAGATGGACCGGAGCGACCGCCGTGACCACGCCGGTATCGGGCTGCGCAATCCGCGCCAGCGCCGCGATTTCGCCGGCGTGCGACATGCCCAGCTCGAACACCCCGGCCTCGTGCGACTCTTCGAGCTTCAGCAAGGAAAGCGGCAGGCCGTACTGGTTGTTCAGGTTGCCTTCGCTCCTGTGAATGCGGAAGCGGGTGGCCAGCACGGCGGCGATCATCTCCTTGGTGGTCGTCTTCCCGACGCTGCCGGTGACGGCGACCAGCCGCCGCCCCCACAGTCGGCGAACGCTGGCAGCCAGCTTCTGCAAGGCTTGGATGGTGTTGGCTACGCGCAGGCCTTCTCCGCGCTCGACCACGGCCGCCACCGCGCCCGCCTCGAGGGCGGCGCCAACGAAATCGTGCCCGTCAAAACGCAGGCCGCGGATGGCAAAAAAAAGTTCACCGGGCTGGACGGTTCTGGAATCAATCGAGCATCCGGTGACCACGGCGTCCGGCGAGGAGGGCGCGACGTTCAGGATGTCGGAAACCTGGGCCAGCCTGAGTTTCATGGTGATGATTACACGCGGATTGCGGATCAGCGCCCCGAATGCCGTCAAGGGAGAGTTTATATCATGAATCTGCGACATCTGCGTGATCTGCGGATGGGTTCCGTCCCGCTGGGCGGGATGATCCAGGTTTATCCGTGGTCAATTCCCTGTCCGTGGCTGATCACTTCTTGGCGAAGTCGCCGGCTTTGAAGACGCTGAGCTTGGCCAGGTCGATGTGGCGGCGCATGGCGGCGAGGATCTGCTCCGGCGTCAGGGCCTCCACTTTTTTATCGAGTTCGGCGTCGCGCGCCAGGGTGCGGTCGATGTACAGGTACTCGGACAGCCTGCCGGCCAGCTCCGGGTCCTGGGAGCGCGAGACCTGGCGCGACTGCAGCCAGCCGGATTTTGCCGCCTTCACCTCGTTGGCCGTGAAACCATCTTTCAGCGCCCGCTCGATTTCTTCCTTCAACGCCGCTTCCAGCTTGGCCGCATTCTGCGGGGCATAGATGGCGTAAGTCACGAAGGTGCCCGACTTGTCCAACGGGCTGGCATGGAACGAAGAACCGACGCCGTAGCTGAGCCCTTCCTTCTGGCGAATGCGCGTCGCCAGGCGGGAGTTGAGGAAGCCGCCGCCCAGCATGTAATTGCCCAGCACCATGGCCGGAAAATCGGGATCGTCGTCGCGCATCTGCAGGTTCAGGCCGGCCAGTAAGATGGCGTTGGCCTTGTCCGGCGTCTCAAAGGACTTGCTCAGCACCGGTACGTCCTGGTAGAGAGAGGGCACGCGGGTGAAGGGGCGCGGGCTTTTCCAGGGACCGAACAGCTCCGTGAGCAGCGCACTCATCTGCTTGTCGTCGAAATCGCCGACGATCGAAAGCTGCGCGTTGGAAGCGCCGTAGAAATCGGTGTAGAACTTCTTGGAGGCGGCGACGGTGGCCGCCTTGAGCAACTCGATCTTCTCGTCGATCGTTGGCGTATACCGCACATCTTCTTTCCGGTAGGGGCCCAGGTGGCGGCTGAAGGCGTTGTCGGCAATCGCCTCCGGGTCGCTCTTGGCCTGTTCGGTTTCGGCCAGATCCGCCTGTCTGAGTTCCTCGAATTCTTTGTCAGGGAAGGCCGGTTGGCGGAGGACTTCGGCAAGCAGTTTCATCACCTCCGGCAGGTTCTCGCGCGTGGTCTCGATGGAAGCGGAGGCGTTGGTGGCACCGCCGGAAACGTTGACGCGCGCTTTCAGGCGGTCGAACTCGTCTTTGATTTGCTCACGGGTATGCTTGGCGGTGCCGCGCATGAGCATGGCGCCGGCAAACGCCGCATCGAAGGCGCGGCCGGAAAGGCTCTTCTCATCGCCGAAGCGGAAGTGCATGGAGGCGACCAGGGTGCCGCCGCGCGTCTTCTTCGAGAGCAGTGCCACCTTCATCCCGTTGGGAAGCTCGAAGCGCCGGGTGCGCGATTCAATGTTGGCCGGGGAGGAATCGAAGGCCTCACCCAAGGCGATGGGGGCCTCACCCTTGTAGCCTTTCAGCTCCGCGGCGATGTCCGGCGCCGCCGGAATCTCGGCACGCTCCGGTTTGGCGGTGGGGATGAACAGGCCGACTGTGCGGTTCGAGGACTTCAGGTAGGCGGCCGCCACACGCTGCACATCCGCCGGCGTGACCTTGCGGAGCCGGTCGCGGTGCAGAAACAGCAGGCGCCAGTCGCCCATCGACGCCCACTCCCCGAGCTGCAGCCCGACGCGCTCCGAGGAGTTCAGATTCAGCTCGATGTCCTTCAGCAATTGCTGCCGCGCCCGGTCCACCTCTTCCTTGCTCGGGGGATTGGCGGCCACGCCGTCGAGGGTCTTCAGCAACTCGTCGCGGGCGGCGTCGAGAGAATCTTCTTTGCGCACCTGGGCGGCGAAGATCGCTTCTCCCGGGTCCTTCAACTGGTAGGCCCAACCGAATACGGTGGCCGCTTTCTTGGTTTCAACCAGGGCTTTGTAGAGGCGGCCCGAGGGGGAGTCGGCCAGCACCAGCATGAGCACATCGATGGCCGGAAAATCCGGATGAGAGCCGGCCGGCAGATGATAGGCGGCCATGACGAACTGCACGTCGCCCACCCGCCGCAGGGTCACGCCGCGCTCGCCGTCCTGCGTCGGTTCCTTCGTGTACGGCTTCTCCAGTTTCCGCGTGGGCACAGGAATCTTGCCGAAGTACTGCTGCACGAGGGCCAGGGTCTTCGGCTCGTCGAATTTACCGGCCACCAGCAGCACGGCGTTGTCCGGCTGGTAGTACCTCTTGTAGAACGCCTGCAGGCGCTCGATGGGCACGCCCTCGATGTCGGAACGGGCGCCAATGGTCGAATGCCCGTAGTTATGCCAAAGGAAAGCGGTGGACATGACCCGCTCCTCGAGCACGCTGCCCGGATCGTTCTCGCCCATCTCGAATTCGTTGCGCACCACGGTCATCTCGCTGTCCAGGTCCTTCTTGGCGACGAAGGAGTTGACCATGCGGTCGGATTCCAGGTCCAGCGCCCACCTCAGGTTTTCATCGGTGAACTGAAAAGTCTCGAAGTAATTGGTGCGATCGAACCAGGTGTTGCCGTTGGGCCGCGCGCCGTGCTCGGTCAGCTCCTGGGGGATGTTCTTGTGATTGGTACTCCCCTTGAAGAGCATGTGCTCGAGCAGGTGCGCCATGCCTGTTTCGCCATAGGCCTCGTGCGCGGAGCCGACCAGGTAAGTGACATTCACGGTGATGGTGGGCTTGGTGGGGTCGGGAAACAGCAGCACGCGAAGCCCGTTCGCCAGGCGGTATTCGGTGATTCCCTCCACCGAGGTGACGCGCTCGACGCCCGGCGGCAGCGCCGGGGCCGGCGCCGGTGCCTGAACCGCGGGTGCGGCGCGTGTTGAGTAAACCGGCGCCGCATTCCAGACGGCAACCGACACGAAAAACGCACAGAGCAGTACCAGCGACCGGAAACGGCCACGAACCATAAACATCCTCCTAAGAGTCAGCAAATAACGTGGATCGGGCGCGAACTGCGGAACGCCAGGGGGGTCGTCCTGACGTGACGCTGCCACCCGAATCATCACTGCTTGTGCCTCGGCAGCGCCAGGGTACGGAGCCACGTCACCCTCTTGAAGTGCGGATCGGCCGTCACCAGCACACCCGCCTTGCCCGTAACGACCGCGGCGAAGCAGTCCGCAGATGGCAAGCCAGACGCCAGCTTCAGACGGGCGGCGGCTGCGGTCACGGCCCGGTCAGCATCAACCACGTTTAACGCGTTCTCGACCTTCGCCAGCATTCGAGCGGCTTCATCAAATCCGTGCGTTCGCCCGAGTGCATAGAGCGTTTCGCCCCAGTTAATCACCGACATGTGGGCGGCCTGGTTGGCTTCGCTGGAATCGTTGAATACTTTTTCAACAATCTCCGCGCCAGGACCGTCGGTGAGAAAGCGGTACAACGCGTTGGCGTCGAGGACGTGAGGTCTCATGTGTGGGCTCATCTCATATCCGGCTCGCGCTCAATATCCACCGGAAGTCCCGGCCGTGCGGCTATGCCACGGAGACTTGCGATGTACTCCTTGGTGATTGGCCGGATCAGGATTCCGTCTTCGACCTCTTTGAACCGGACGCGTGTACCGTTCTTGATGAAGTGGCGGCGCCGCAAGTCGGCCGGGATGACCAGTTGACCCTTCGAGGTAACAGTTCCTTCACGCGCCATGTCTTACACATTACCACAAAAGGTAAGGCGGCGCCAATGGTAGGCAGGAGGCAGTAGCCGTCAGCCCACAGCCGAATCTGCGTTTATCTGCGTCCCATCGCCGTGCTTCTCGGGTATAATCCGCCGGCCGTGGAACGTTCGGAACCAACCGGTTAGCCCGAGGTTTCGCAGATTGCCCGGATTCTGCGAAATCGGCGCAATCTGCGGCTACCCAACGTGCGATATTTTCTCGACACGCAGCTTTACAGCTACCTGGCCAACGGCACCATCGCGCCCGCGGAATGGCGTGCGGCGCTGACGGGCCGCGAGTTATGGCTGTCGCCGGTGACCGTCTATGAGCTGCTCGAGGGGCTGCTGAAGGCCAACGTGCACACCTTCCCGATCAGCGTCGTAGCCCTGGCAACGGCGGCCGAAATACCGGACGCGCGCATTTTGCCGTACCCCGGAATCGAGCGCCGTGGTGTGCGGCGCTGGCTGCAGGCCGCCGGCGGGGAGTTGCCGGCCGATTTCCACGATTTCCGCCGGAACATCGCGGCGGGGCGGGCTGACTTCCTGGCCGCCATCCGCCGCTTTCTGGCCCGCGCCCTGCCCCGCTATCACCGCGCCGCCGACCCGCTGTTCTCCGCCGATTGGCAGAAGGCGGCGGGCAGGACGCCCGGCGAGCACCTGGATGCCGCCTTTGTGTTTCACACCGCGGTGCTGGAGCGCGTGGCCCGCATCCGCTACAACGCCGAAAAGCACCCCTCGGATTACCTGGATTACCTGCAACTCCGCTACCTGAATGACGAGGACCTGTCGTTCCTCACCGCCGACCGCAAGCTGGTCATCATGACCCAGCGCTCACTGGAATCCGACCGCATTTACCTGTGGAGCGAGCTGGCTAATAGGGAGCCGTTCCGCCATGGGGGATGAGCGAGTGTCCGCGTAACCCCGGCAGCGGGGACGCCCCCTTATCCCGCGTGGCGGGACGGCTCGCTTGCCACGCTCCTTCACGGTCAACTTCAGGTACAATCGGGCACTTCGAGCGGAGGGTGGCATGTTCAAAAAGCTGATCTCGCTTCTGGCTCTGCTGCTGGTGTTGACGAGCCTTGCGGCGGCGCAAGGCGGCAGGCCGGCGGAGCTGGACGCGGTTGTCGAACAGTCGCTGAAGGCTTTCGGCGCGCCCGGCGTGGCCGTGGGAGTAATGCGCGATGGCAAGGTGGTCCTGGCCAGGGGATACGGGGTGCGCGACACAAAACGGGGCTTGCCCGTAACCCTGCATACCCGCTTCGCGATCGGCTCGGTCACCAAGTCGTTCACCGCGTCCATCGCCGCCATGCTGGTGGATGAAGGGAAGCTCGATTGGGACCGCCCGGTGAGAGAGTATCTGCCGTGGTTCCGGCTGCACGACCGGGCGGCCACCGAAATGATTACGGTGCGCGACATGCTCACCCATCGCTCCGGCCTGCCGCGGCACGATTTCCTACGCTTCGCCGTGCCCCTGGAACGCCAGGAACTGGTGTTGCGGATGGCCTGGCTGGAGCCCAGCAGGCCCTTTCGCGCCGCCTACCAGTACAACAACCTGATGTACGTCGCCGCCGGCTACCTGGAAGGGGCGCTGGCCGGCTCCACCTGGGAGCAACTGGTTTCCGATCGCATCTTCGAACCGCTGGGGATGGCCGAATCGAACACCTCCGTGCTGGATTCGCAGAAAACCGACGATTACGCAAAACCGTACGAGCGGAGGAAAGGGGCCGTCGAAGAGGTTGAGTTCTACGTCTACCAGAAATTCGGCGTGGGGCCGAACGGCGCGATCAATTCCTCGATCCAGGACATGCTCAAGTACCTGGAATTCCAGATGGGCGACGGGAAGGCAAACGGAAAACAACTGGTTTCCGCCGCGCAGATGCGCGAGATGCACACGCCGCAGTTCGTGACCCCGTCCGGCGGGGTTCCCGAGTTTGACCTGACCAGCAGCGGGCTGGGGTGGGGCATTGGCAGCTATCGCAACCACAAAGTGATTGAGCACGGCGGCTCCATTGCCGGGTTCCGCGCCTGGATCGGCTACTTCCCCGCCGAAAGACTGGGGCTGGTGGCGCTTTCCAACATGGGCACCAGCCTGCCGGAGGCGCTGGCGCTGACCCTCGCCGACCGCCTGCTGGGGCTGGAGCCCATCGACTGGACGAAGCGAATGAACCGGCCGGAACCGGAGCGCAAGCTGCCGCCGCCGCACGCGGGTACTCATCCCTCGCGCCCCCTCAAGGATTTTGCCGGCGAGTACCTGCACCCGGCCTACGGAGTGGCCCGGATCGAAGCGCAGGAAGACGGACTGAACGTGATCTTCCCCGCCCGCCAGATCAAGCTCAGCCACTACCACTACGACATTTTCCAGGGCGAAGGCGGCTGGCTGGTTCAGTTCGTCATGGACCGCGCGGGCAAGATTGAGAGTGTGCTGCTGCCCGTGGAGCCGTCCGTCCGCCCGCTGGTTTTCGCAAGAAGGAAGTAACCTCTCAAGACACAATCGCCGAGGCCCAGGTCAGAAAGAAGAAAGGAAGCGCTCGACGGCCGCGCGGTCGGGGCAGCCGGCCTGGCCTCCGGAGCAGCAGGCCTTCAGCGCCGCGGCCGCGGCGGCGAAGCGGATGGCCTGCTCGGGCGGCCGCCCGCCGAGCAGGGCGGCGGCATAGGCGCCGTGGAAGACGTCGCCGCAACCGGTGGTGTCCGCCGCTGTTACCGGAAAGGCCGGCTGATGGCGCACCTCATGGCCGGCCGGCCCGGTGGCAAACCAGCAGCCGCGCGCGCCGTCGGTGACCGCGGCGCAGGCGCGGCCGGGCAGCCACAGCGCCGCTGCCGCCCGCTCCGCTTCCCGCTCGCCCGTGACCGCGCGCGCCACACGCCAGGGCAGGATCAGGTGGCCGGCGAGGCGCAAGATCTCCCGGACCGCGCCATCATCCACGCGCTCCAGGTCGGCGACAATGGGGATGCCGAGCCGCCGCGCGATCCGGCAGGCCTCCACCGATGCGGCGGGAAAATGGTGATCCACAAAAAGGCACCTGCTGGCAGAGATGATCTCCGCGCCGATGTCGTCCGGCGCCACCATCCCCCGCAGGTAGGACAGGATGGTGCGCTCCCCGGTCGAGCAATCGACCACCACCATCGAGTAGCAGGGCATGGCCTCCGGATGCGCATGCCGCTCGATGACCTCGATGCCGTGGCGCTCCAGCGTCTGCCGCACGAAATCCGAGAGCTCATTGCGGCCCAGCACGCCCGCGTACCGGCAGCGCAGGCCGAGGCGGGCGGCGGCCACCAGCGCCGTGGCGCATTGTCCGCCGCCCTGCCGCTGGATGGAGGTGATGTGGGTCTTGCTGCCCGCGGCGGGGAAGGCGGGCACCTGCACGATGTCGTCCACGGCGGCCACCCCGAAGCCCAGCAGATCGACCTTGTCCATAAGAAGTAGATCCGCGGATTGCATAGCCCGGCCAGGCCGGAACCACAATGATCCGCGGATTACGCGGATTATCGCGGATTCCCAAGCTCAGCCCGCCGCGGCGGGCGGCAGATCATAGCCCATAGCGTCAGCTATGGGAGTCATTCATGGTTAGACCTGGGGCCTGAGACCTGGGAAACCCGGCCCTCAAGTCCCGGGTCTGAGGTCTCACGTCTGCCGTTCCCGATAGTCTTCGGCATGGATCTCGACTACCCGGCACATCTCGCGGAGCCGCGAGGCCACGCGCGCCCCCAACCGCTCCTGAAACGTGGCGTGCGTCTTGCGCTCGCCTTCCGCTCCGCTCATTCGCTCTTCTCTGAGGTTGGCGGTCAACAACGCCGGTTTCTTCTCGTTATACCGATGATTCAGGATGTAGTTGATGGTGTCTTCCACCCAGTCGGTGATGCGATTGGCGCCAAGGTCGTCGATGACAACGACTTCGGCGTCGAGCACCGGCCGGATCACGCGGTGCTCGGCGGTCAGCGTCGTGGAATCGTAGCTGGACTGAATCCGTTTCAAAAGTTCCTGGTAGTCCACGAACAGGCCATTGGCCCCTTTGGCGATTAACGTTTTCAGAAGAGCGACGATGAGGTGCGTTTTGCCCCGCCCGGGCTCACCGGTCAGCAGAATGCCTTTGCCGTCCACCAGCGGGTAGGCGCCGGCATAGCTGTGAACCTGCTTCATGGCGTTCAGCAGTGAGTTGTATTTCGGGCTGCCCTTATCGCCGTACAACTGGAAGTTGGTGAAGGCGCAATTCTCATAGCGGCGGGGAATCTGGGCGGCGGCCAGGGCGCGCGCCAGGCGGGTCTGCGCGCGGCATTCGCAGGGCACCACGGCCGCCTGCGACTGGTCCTGCCGCCAGCCGGTGCCCGCGCACAGGGGACATTCCTCGGTTGCGCTCATCCGGGCCATTCTATATCAGAAGGCAGAAGGCAGAAGGCAGAAGGCGGAAGACGGAAGGCGGAAGGCAGCCTCCAGCCTCCGGTCTCCAGCCTCCAGCCTCTTGCAGCCTGTAGCTTACAACGGCCCGGCTCAGGTATACTCCACTACACCCGGGATCCGGGCCGGTGGAGGCAGCCGGGACCAGTCCCGGAGGAACTTTATGCAGCTCACGTTCTGGGGAGTGCGGAAATCGACGCCGACGCCGCACCCGCGCACCCTGAAATACGGGGGCAACACTCCGTGCGTCGAGATCCAAACTCCGGAAGGCCACCGGATCATCTTCGACTGCGGGACCGGACTGACCCATCTGGGCAAGCAGCTCAGCACCGCCACGCCGCCGGAAGGCCTGCGGCTGATGGTCTTCCTGACGCATTTTCACTGGGATCACATCCAGGGCCTGCCCTTCTTCGCGCCGCTCTACGACGCGCGCAACCAGGTGTATTTCCACTGCTTCGAGAACCAGGGCATGACCGGCAAGGATGCCCTGGGCGGGCTGATGTTGAACCCTTACTTCCCGGTCGATATGACGGTGATGAAGGGGCAGAAGAACTTCTACACGGTCGGAGAAGAAACGCTGCAACTGTTCGACGTGGAAATCACCTCCCGGCACGTCAACCATCCGCAGGGCTGCCTGGGCTTCCGCGTTCGGGCCGAGACGGGTGTCTTCGTGTACGTCACCGACCACGAGCACGGCGTGCCCCAGTTCGACCAGAACGTGCGCCTGCTGGCGGAAGGCGCCGACGTGCTGGTCTACGACGCCCAGTACACGCCGGCTGAATACCGCTCGCACGTGGGGTGGGGACATAGCACCTGGGAAGAGGGGATCAGCGTGGCCCGGGACGCCGGCGTCCGGGACCTGGTGCTGTTCCACCACGACCCCGACCATTCCGACCTGTTTCTGGACAAGATGCTCATCCAGGCCCGCGCCTATTTCCCGCAGTTGCACGGCGCCATGGAAGGGACACAGGTGAACATCGACCGCGTGCGCCAGGTGCCGACGTTCAAGAGCGGCATCGAGCAACGCTACTGCCAGCGGGTTCCGTTGCCACAGCCGCTCGCGGTGCGCCTCCGCCGGGTCGGCCAGCCGGAAACCGAGCAGACCGAGCTGCAGGATCTGAGCCTGGACGGCTCCTTTTTCCTGGTGGACCACGAATGGGACATCGGCACGGAGCTGGAAGTGGAAGTGGACGTGCCGGCCGGCCCCGACCGTCCGGCCAGCGTGCTCCGGGTGCGCGGCACCGTGGCCCGCAGCGAGAAGCAGCAGGAAAAGACGGGCATCGGGGTGACTTTCCGGGCTCGGGGCGCCGGCAACCAGTAGTCCGCGTGCTTGGGGAAACGGACCGGCGAAAGCCGGTCCCGAGGGCTGTCCGCGGGAGTAGAATAAGCTTACGGTCCAAGGTACCGGTCCCATGCTTCCTCAAAAGTCCAACAGGCGACGATTTCGGCGGGTGGTTTTTCCTCTTAGTGTCAACGTGCGTTGCTGGGGCGAGGGATTTCGCGGCCGCCTGCGGATCCTAAGCGAAGGAGGCATGTTCATTGATACCATTCATCCCCCGCTCGACGGCACCGAGGTGGAAGTGACTGTGGAGGTGGAGGGGGAAGCGATCCGCCTCGACTGCGTCTCGCGCGACCACGAGCCCGGTTCCGGTATGGGCGTGGAGTTCGTTGGGTTGCGGGAGATCGAGCGCGGTCGCATTCGGGAACTTATTGCACGCTTCAATTCATAGAGGGGTGAGCGCATGAAACGAATGGTTGCTGGGATGGCGCTGCTTCTGCTGGCGGCTTGCCTGGCGTTGGGGCAGGGTGCTCCGCGGCTCACCGGCGTGGACCCGGTTACCGCCAAGGTTGGCCAGACGGTCACCGCCGCCGGCGAGAATCTCGGGAAAGGAACCGTGATCGCCGTATTCCTCTCCGACGCCAATAATGATTACCGGCTGCAGATAGTCGAGCAGACGCCGGAGAAGATCACCTTCAAGGTCGCCCAGGTGAAACCCGCCAGCTACAACGTGTCGCTTCAGGTCAAGAACGAAATCTTCATTCAGCCCGTGCGCCTGACGGTCGAGTGATGAGTGGCAAGTGACGAGTGACCAGCGGCACTGCTGCTCATCACTCGTCACTGGTCACTCGTCACTTGCGTTTTACATCACGGCCACGGGCGGCGCCGGCTCATCGGGGGCCCCCGCCTTCCGCAGCGGCCCGAAAATCAGGTAGAGCGCCAGAGCCAGGCCGAACAGAATCGGCAGGTAGCTGAAACCGGGCAGCACCCAACTCAGGTGCGGGAATTCGGGCGGCTGGCCCATGCGGTCGCGCACGAACACCACCGTGGCGATCAGCAGCCCCACCAGCGCCTCTCCCGCGATCAATCCGGAAGCAATCAGGACGCCGGCGTTCTCCACCCGGGCCTTCTGGGCGTCGTTGTGGCGGCGGGCCCCCGACATGCTGTTGACCACCCAGCGGATCATGCCTCCCATAAAGATGGCGAACGTGGTTTCCAGCGGCAGGTACATGCCGACGGCGAACAGCATGGGGCTCCGCACTTTCACCAGGATCATCGACAGGCCCAGGACAATGCCCACCATGACCAGGGGCCAGGCCATCTCGCCGCCCACGATGCCCTGCGAGAGCGTAGCCATCAGGCCGGCCTGCGGCGCCGATAACTGGCGGTCGCCGAACCCCATGCCGCCCTGGGCCTTGTTGGCGGTGTGCAGCACGTACAGGGGGAAGAACAGAACGGCGCCCGAGAAGATCACGCCGATGATGTCGCCCACCTGCATCTTCCACGGCGTGCCGCCCAGGATGTGCCCGACCTTGAGGTCCTGCAGCATCTCGCCCGCGACCGCGGAGGAGACGCAGACCACAGCGGCAACTCCCAGCACCGCGGCGACGCCGGCAGCGCCCGTGACTCCCATCATGACCATGAGCAACGCCGCGATGATGAGGGTCGATATCGTGAGCCCGGAAATCGGGTTGTTGGAGGAGCCGATCATGCCCACGAGGTAGCCGGAGACGGCCGCGAAGAAGAATCCCGCGATCAGCATCACAATCGCCGCGACGACGGCGGCGATC
>JAPKYU010000086.1 GCA_026394175.1 Acidobacteriota bacterium
ACCCGAATTCGGGTGCACCCGAATTCGGGTGAACGGTGCTGCATTGGGGCTATGCTCACGAACCAGGCCTGAAGGCCTGGGCTACGGAAAAGTGTGCAGCGATTGAGTGCTGAGCGGCCGCCGAATTTTGCAGGTGCCTCTCCCGACTCCTGACGTGGCGCCCGGGATATAAAGGGCACAGTTCCCGGTAGGTTATTGGTACCGGGGCTCCAGGATCACGCGGTCCGGCAGCAGGTGCGCCAGAATATTGTCTTCGGGATAAGCGTGCCCGCGGTGTTGCCGGAATGCTTCGGCGCAGGCCATGGGCCGCCCCGCCGCGCGGGAGGCCTCCCGGCCCAGTTCCTGACTCCAGCGGCGCATGCTGTCCAGATACTCATCGACGCCGTGGTGGGCGCGGAGCCAGGCGCGCTGGCTCTCGTGCGATGCCAGCATCATTTCCTTCTGCTCCAGGCAATCGCTGATGTCCACGTAGAATTCCGGAATCACCCGGCGGCCGAACATATCGGCTCCCCCAAGCGGCTGCGCGTAGAACAGGTAGGGTATGCGTGAGGTTGCTGGCGCCGGGCCGAAGCTCGAGGTGTCGTAGTTACGAACCGGGCCGTAGAAGCAGGCGTTGCGGACCAGCAGGCTGGTGGTCTCGTGATCCGCGAGGTAGTCCGCAGGCGGGTGCGTCAGGACCATCCAGGGGTCGATGCCGCGCAACAGGGCGGTGGTGCGGCGATTGGTCGCATCGTCGTTAAAAATCGTGAGATCGCTCAGGTCCGCGCAATTATGCACGGCGCCCAGGACCTGGCAGGCGCTGACGGCCTCCCGGCGACGAATCCGGCTGATCTCCTCCCGGGAGTGCTCCGCGGTTCCGCAATCGCCGTTGCCCAGGGTGGCGACGTGAACTTCGTACCCCAGCCTGCGCAGCAGGAAAAGCGTGCCCGAACACATGAATTCCACGTCGTCCGGGTGCGCGCCCACTGCCAGGATTTTCCGCGTGCCGGTGTCCATCGCTGCCGCACTCCAAGCAGAGCCACGATCTTCCCGCCGGCGGCGCCTACGCCATCCGAATGCGCACTTCCTCGGCCACCGGGCCCAGCACGGCATAGCTGCCGGGCGCCTCCTGCAGGATGGAGCCGGGGACCAGGGGCGTGACCGGGCCGTGCGCCACCAGCCGGGCAATAAACCGCTGCCAACTGACCCCGCCGCCCAGGTACCCATCCAGCCAGAAACTGCGGTGGCGCGCGCCCAGGATCTGTCTTGGGCCGATGGTGTTAGCCTTGGGCGGAACCCAGGACCAGTCCCCGCCGAACGAGTGCAGCGCGTTTTGCATGATGGTCATGGGGTGAAGCTCGACCAGGCGCGGCCCCGCCTGCTTGAAGGCCTTCAGGTCGCCGCCAAACTCCAGGCCCAGGTGCGCCTCCCAGAAGGCGATGTGGCCGCACCACCCGATGCCCCCGTAGCAAACATCGGCGCCGCCCAGATCCTCGATCATGCTCTGGTAGTCGGGCAGGCACTGGCGGGTCGGGAAATGGATTTGCGAATCCGCCGGCCTCAGGTCGGGAGCGATCTGGCTGAAGAAGTTGTCCATCATGGCCTTCTGAAACGACCCTTCCCAGTCCGGGGGCGCCGTGTTGCCGTTCTCATCGGCGTACTCGTCCATATTGAAGCTGTGGACGTGCCTGCAGGACAGGCGCAATTCGTTGATCATGCGCGCCGCCAGCCGGTACTGCGGCATGGGGCCGACGGGGAAAATCCCGATGAACTTCTCGCCCCGCTCGCGCTTCTCCTGAATGCGCCGGACAATATCGAGCGCGAACTCCAGGTAGAAGTCGTTTGCTTCCTCGATGATGCGGATCTTGAATTCCGGATTGCGGTGGCGGGTGAAATCCGCTTTGGTAATGGCGCGCACCCTTCGCGCCGCATCCAGGTCACGGAACGGGATGAAGGAGGCCAACGCGTATTCGAACTGCCCCGTCTTTGCCCCGCTATCAGGGTTTGCGCCCGCCGACGTCTGATTCACAGTGCCTCCACATGGAACCGCTCCCGGGCGCGGCGGCCTCCGCCGGGCTGCCGTCCCCTCCAACCGCCGGGAATGGACCAGGCAATTCCAGGAGCGTCACGCTGCCAGGATAACGTTTTATTGTTGAATCTCGCACAATAAAGTAACACCCATTGACTCTGGCGATGTGCCAGCGTTCTTCCGATTGCCGCGCCTGCCAGGCTCCACACGGCTGCCGGCGTTTCATGCTAGATTGCAGCCATGCAAACACGCCCGGTTTCGCTTGCGCTGCTCTGGTGGTTTCTTCTCGGCGCATCCTGCCCGGCGGCAGCCCAAACCGCCGACATCTACTTCGTGGACGTGGGTCTGGGCAATGCCACCTTCGTGGTGTCGCCTGCCGGCCAGACCATGCTGCTGGACACGGGGCCGTCACGGGCCGCGAACCGCATTCTGGCATTCATGAAACAGGCCGGCCTGCGGCAGGTTGATTACCTGCTCGTCAGCCACTTTGAAGAGGACCACATGGGTGCTGCGCCAAGGCTGGCCGAACAGGTCCCCATCCTCAACTGGGTGGACCACGGCGAAAGTGTAGTCTTCGGCAAAGACGACGAATGGTGGAGGCAGCGCCGCGGCCCGTGGGCCAGGCCCGGAATGGGCAAGCAGTACGACGAGAGTTTCGAGAGCTACCGCAAGGCGCGGGCCACAGGCAGCCACATCATCGTCAGGCCTGGCCACAAGATCCCCGTCGGCGGACTGGATGTGGTGGCGCTGAGCGCCGCGGGCAAGACCATCTCTGCTCCGTTGAAGGGCGCCGGCATTCCGAACCCTGCGTGCGCCAGCATCGACCGCCGCGCGGAAGACGACGCCGAAGATGGGCAGTCGATCGGCATTCTCATCTCGTTCGGGGCGTTTCGCTTCATCTACCTGGGTGACCTGACCTGGAACACGGCCAACTCGCTCTTCTGCCCCAAAAACCTGGTGGGCGCCGTGGATGCCTACCTAGTCACCCATCACGCCCAAAGCATGACTCGGGAGTTGGGCGATTACTACTATGGGCTCTCGTGCTGCTCCCAGGCCGAGGTGCACGGCCTGCGGCCGAGAGCGGCCTTTCTGAGCCTGGGCGCATTGGGGCACAAGTTCGGCGCCGATGCGGCCATGAAGGTGATTCGCAACTCGCCCGGCCTGGAGGACCTCTGGCAGACGGAGAAGATCATGGAGGGCGGCGAGAAGGGACACAATGCTCCCGACCAATTCATCGCCAACATCGGAGCGAAGAGCGAGCAGGTTCCTTTCCTGAAGTTATCGGCGAGTTCGGACGGCTCCTTTGCCGTCACCAACAGCCGGAACCAATACACGAAAACGTACCCGCGCCGCAAATAGCCCCCGTGAGACCGCTGGAGACAGGTCTCAACAAAAAAAGCACAAGCATCACAGAGTCCATGAGGGCTTGGCCGTCCTTTCAATATCACGCGTGCCGGAAGGTCCAGTTGCCGTCGGCCCGACGGGCAGGCAACCTGGCGACGAACTACTTTCGGTTGCGCCCGGCGCCGGCGCGCTGGACATATTCGTAGCCGGGCTTTTCGGCGAAACGCGCGAGGTGAACGGTTATTGCCAGCGAGCCATCCCTGGAATACAGGCGATAGGTTCCTGGCTGCGCTGTGAACCATGCCGTGCCGTCGTCGTCGGCGCGCACCCCGGCGGCTTCCGCAACTTCCTGGTTCCCGGGCAACAGGACGGCCAGTTCATCGGGCGGAAGCCCGGTGACCAGCAGTTGGCCCGCGGTCTCGCCGCCGAAGGCCACGGGAGCGCGGGAGGCGTCGCACCAGTTCGGCATGGAGGGAAGGGAAACGCCCGGCCCCCGCTCCCGATTCCCGCGCCCGCTTTGGCTCAGCCACTCGACAAGGAACGGACCTCTCCTGCGGATCAGCGGCAGGTGCTGAACGATGATCCCCGTGCTTCCGCCCAGGTACGACTTCTCGTACAGACTCCGGAAAAAGCGAGTCACGTTATCGAGGTCCGCAAAGCCGCCGTAAACCTCCTTAATAAGAAGCGGCTTGGTGGACGCGGCCAGGCGCCCGGCCATCCGCGAGGCGTCATCATACTCGCCGGGATTTCCGGGGTCCTTGAGCATGCTCTGCGACCAGGCGGCGATGTCGCTGTCGTCGGCCAGGGGGCGTGTGCCGTCCTCCCGCCTGACGTGTTGGGCGATGCCGGCCACGAACTGCTCGCGGCTGACGCCCACGTTGGGCGGCAAAACATCCGTGGGCCGCCAGGCAACGATCGAGGCGTGGTTGCGCCTGGCGCGAACCCACTCGGCGGCAGTGGCGCCCATCCATTCCATCCAGCCGGCGTCGGCACGCGACTGGATCTGTGGCCGGCCGTCGCAGAAAAACTCGGCCAGAACCAGCATGCCCATTTCATCGCAGAGTCTCAGCCAGGGCTCGCCCAAGTCGTCCCAGTGCCCGTGCAGCGTATTCAGCCCCGAAGCCTGCATGGCCGCAATCATGCGCCACTCGATGCGGCGGTCGTTCAGGTAGCGAACCGGAGAGAGCTTCGGGAAATAGGTTCCGGCCATCCACAGCTTCCTGCCGTTCAGCAGCACGTCGCGGCCTTCGATCCATACTTCCCGGAACCCGAATCGCGTAAAGCTGCGATCCACCACCTTGCCGCGCCGGAGAAGCTCGGTCCTCAGCACATACAGTTTCGGCTGGCCGTAGGGCGGCGGCTCCCACAGCACCGGGTTGCTCCAGTCCGCTTCCAGGGTGATCACGCCGTCGCCGGCCGCCGCCTTCTGCGCCAGTTGCAGGACGGCGTGCTGCCCATCCAGCACGGCGCCGCGGAGCGTCAGCCCCGAGACGGCGGTTCCCGCGCCGGCAATGGCCACTCGCGCTTCCAGCCGCTTCTTTCTGACCGATGGGACGGCGAAGACATCGGCGATGTGCGCAGCGGGACGCCACGCCAGGACAATATCGCCGACGATGCCCACCCAGTTTCTCTGGAACTCCTGGTCGGTCGCCGGCCGGTATGCATTGCTGGCCAGTGGGTCGCTGACCACGGCGCCGGCACGGGCGTACTTGTCCGAGGCGTTGTGAACATAGATCGCGATCTCGTTGGCCTGGCCCGGCTGCAGGGCGGCGGTAAGGTCGGCTTCGAACGGCGTGAACTGCCCGTAGTGCTCGGCCATCCGCCGGCCGTTGCAGTACACCGCGGCGTAGTGCCCGACTTTCTCCAGTTGCAGAATGAACCTGCGGCCGGCCTGGCCCCATTGGCGCGGAATCGTGAACTGCTGCCTGTACCAGACCGAGACCGCCGGCGGGTTGGTGGCCAGGGGCATGGCCGGTACGCGGCGCGGTTCCCATCCGCTGGCCGGGACCCGCTCATCGCCGGCATTGAGCACCGTTTCCCAGACGCCGTTCAGGCAAATCTCGGTTCGCAGCAGACCTGCGGGGCCGGCCGGCTTGGCGGCGGCCGCCAAACAAGCCGCCCAGGCGATCAGCAGGAGAATCATCAGCCACCGTGGGAAAGGGCTTGGGTAAGCGCGAGGCAAGAAGCGGGTTCGAGGCACTCGATTCTCCTCTCTGGCAGGGCGTTCGAGACGCTGCATCATAGCGCGGCAGAGTGGTGCTCTTCAGCAGGATTGCCCCTTGGCGGCGCCGCTGGCAGGCGGCAAGGCGCAGGCAGCGGGACCGTGCGGTGGAGGCCCGCAGGCCGCCCCGTGCCGAACTGCGCCGGCTCACGCGCCCAGCTCTGCCTGCAGGATTGCCTCGATCTTCTGCTTGAGCTTGGGCAAATCCTTCTCGACGACGGCCCACACCTCGTTGGTGTCGATGCCAAAGTAATCATGGACCAGAATGTTCCGCATGGCGATCATCTCGACCCATGGGACATCCGGGTGGGCGGTCCGGAGCGCAGTGGAGAGCTTACTCGCAGCCTCTCCAATAATCTGAAGATGCCGAAGCACCCAGCTTTCGATCAGCTCGCTGTCCTCTTTGTCCCTGGGATATCGCTCGATGCTGAGGATGGCGTCCACGATGTCGCGCAACCTTTCGCGGTCGTCTCTCATAGCGGAACCGCTTCCCGCAAAACGCGCTCCCGGATGCGCGGACGCATCCCCTGCTCCGTGGCTACGTCTACCCTACGCCCGAGGATTTGCTCGAGATCAACCAGCAGGCCGGCATGGTCCAGCAAGCTTCGTCCGGGCTCGAGATCCACCAGCAAATCAACATCGCTCTCGCTGTCGGCCTCTCCGCGGGCCACAGAGCCGAACACACGCAGGTTGCGGGCGCCGCGCCTGGCGGCCGCGCGCAGTATCTCTTCGCGCCTGGTTCTCAGCAATTCCCGGACGTTCATTGCACTATTGTAGCGGATCGAGGCAAGGAACGGGCAAACCGAGATCCCACTTCAGCTTGCTGACGCTCGCGGCTCTGTCGAGGGGTTGGTGGCCGAATGAACGTTGTCTCACAGCAGCTTCCCGTTGGGCGCGTCCCAGCGCACCATGCGCTGCTCGCGCAGGGCCATGGTGGCCAGGTGGGCGCACAGCGCGCTGGCCTCGCCGGTCTCCGCCGGGCAATTCGTCGGCTTCCGGCTGCGCACGCACTCGAAGAAGTTCTGCACGTGCAACTGCGCCCCGCCCCGCTCGGCCAGCGCGATGTTGGAGACCGAAAACTCCTCGCGTTTCTTCTCGGCCTGCGGCTCGGCATAGAAGAACAACTGCCGCTCGTTGACGATGTCGATGGTGCCGTCTTTGCCGAAGAACTGTTCGTGCGTGCCGGGCTGAGAGTTCGAGAAGGTGCAGGAGAAGTTCACCTGCGCGCCTTCCGGGTAATGGAAGATGGCGCTCATGGTGTCGGGGCATTCGCGCCCGTCCTTCCAGAAGTAAACATCGCCATCCGCCGTCACGCGCTCCGGCGCCTTCAGGTTGAGCGCCATGTGCGCGGCGTCCAGCGAATGTACCAGCAGGTCGGCCGCGATGCCGGCGCAATAGTCCCAGTAGCAGAACCACTGGAAAAAGCGGGCGGCGTCGAACGGCCGCTTCAGGGTGGGTTTCAGGAACGTTTCCCAATCAATGGTCTGTGGCGAGGCGTCCTTGGGGATGGGGTAGCGCCACTGGGGGGTGGTGCTGTTGCGCGACCAGAAGACGCGGGCGAACACCACCTTGCCGAGCATGCCGGCGGCCACCATCTGGCGCGCCTTCTGGTGCACGGGAGAGCTGCGGCGCTGCGTGCCGATCTGCACGATGCGGTTGTGCCGCCGGGCCGCCGCCACGATCTCCGGGCTCTCCTCCAGCTTGTGGGTCATGGGCTTTTCCAGGTAGATATCCTTGCCGGCGGAGAGCGCGTCCACGGCGATTCGATGATGCCAGTGGTTGTGAGTGGCGATGATGACCGCGTCGATGTCCTTGCGGTCCAGGATGCGGCGGTAGTCGCCGTAGGATTCGGCGCCCGGCGCCGCCAGCGCCAGCCCCTTGGCCAGCGTTCCCTGGTAGAGGTCGCAGACCGCCACCTGAGCGACGTCCGCCAGCAGGGCCGCCGCGGTCATCAGAAACTGCCCGCGGTTGCCCGTGCCGATCACGCCGGCGCGGATGCGGTCGTTGGCGCCCAGCACCCGCTGCAGGGACGCGGCGGTCAGGGCGCCGATCATCACTTCTCGTCGCGAAGCTTTCATTCCAACCTCCGATCGCTTGAGGGTCGTCGATTGCGCAGGTATCGGCGAATCCTCCTCGTGGGCCTCATCGTGGCATCTCTTGATACGCAGCCGCGATCAGCTTGCCAAGCGCACCCTCAGGCTCGATGCCGCAAACCTGGCGCAAGGCCGCGGCCAGGCCGCCGTCGCGGATGATTTGCTGCAAGCGGACGGCAGAGGGGTCGTCCGGGCAATCATAACGCAGCGCGGCGGCGATGCCGGTACCGAGAGCGGCGGGCGTAATGCCGTGTTCCAGCGCCAGGCAGGCGGGACCCACCAGCCGGTCGTGCCGCCCCAGCTTGCGCATGGGATCGCGCGCGTTGCGCTCGAGGGGATCGACGATTTCACGCCTCTGGTACTTGGCGATGGCGGATTCCGCGAAGCGCCGCTGGTCCTCCGGGTCAAAGCCGAATTCCCGGCAAAGCGCGGGGGCAACTTCCTGGGAGGCTTGCCGCGCCACCGCTTCCAGTTGGGGGTCGTTGGCGGCGTCGCTCAGCAGTTCATACCCCTTGAGGCGGCCGATGTAGCTGATGACGGCGTTGATGGCGTTATAGGTAAACAGCTTGCGCACCAGCCCGCCCTGGAAGTTCTCCTTGGGCGCCAGCCCCAGGATGCTGGGAACCGGGCCCACGAATGCCTGCTTGTCGGCGGGCAGCTCCCACATGTCCTGGGCCTTCAAAGCCAGCGGATCCCGGTGCTGGAGGTCCGGCGGCGGCTCGATCACCGAACGCAGCACCATGGTCTCGACCACTCCCACGTTATTGGCGCACCACTGGGCCTCGACCGGCGCGAGCCGTTCGGCAATGAGGCGCCGCAACCACTGCCCGGGCTGGAAGTAGTTCTCGCAAAGGATCACGTTGACCCCTTCTGTTCTGCGGCGCAGCCCTTCGGCCAGCAGCGGCGCCATTTCCGGCAGGTTCGGGCCGCCGATGGAGACGAAGATCACCGAAGCGGCGGCGACCCTGGCGGCGATGGCCTCCGTCTCGCCGCAAGCAAGCACGCCGAAGCCCTCGATGACCATGCTCTTTTCCGGTGCCCCCATGATCTCGACCGTGTACCGGCCGCGCCGGCGCAGGGCCGCCACCAGTTCCGGGCTCTTTTCGACGAAGGTGACGGCATAGCCGGAGAGCGCCAGCAGGTGGGCGATGAACCCGCGGGCGATCTTTCCGGCGCCAAAAACCACGGCTTGCTTACCCGGCATGGACATGGAGGGCCTCGGAGCGGCCGTTGGCGGCGCCGGCGAACCAGCCTTGCAAGGCCGGATAAAGCCGGCGGTAGCGCTCGAAGGAGTCGCGGTAAAGCCCGGCGCAATCGGGGTTCGGCTCGACGCGTCCCTGGAACCGCACCATGGCGCGGGCCGCCTGGTCGCAAGACGAGTAGCGGCGGGTGGCGACGGCGGCCAGGATGGCCGCTCCCAGCACGCCCGTCTGTGGGCACTTCGGCAAGCTGATGGCCCGCTGGAGCACGTCCGCTTTGATCCGGTTCCACAGGGCAACGCGGGCCGCGCCGCCGGAGACGGCAATCGGAACCGCGTCGATGCCGGCGTGCGACTGGACCAGCTCGAGGACTTGGCGGAGGCTGAAACTCACCCCTTCCAGAACGGCGCGCACGAAATGCCGATCGTGGTGCGTTGAACGAATGCCGATAAACGCCCCCGAAGCGAACGGGTCCCAGATGGGGGCGCGCTCGCCCTGCAAGTATGGCAGGAAGAGCAACCCATCGCAGCCGGCGGGGGCACGCTTCGCTTGCTGAAGGAGATTTGGAAATCGCCGCCGAAACGCCTGGCGATACCAGTCGAGCGAGCCTCCACCGCAGGAAGTGACCCCGTACAGCAGCTTGCGCCCCGGCAGAAACGGCGCGCAGACCAGTTCGGGCACGCGGTAATCCCGCCCGACGATCGAGCCGATGTGCTCGCTGGTGCCGGTGATGTTAAAGGCCTGCCCCTGGCTCACGGCCCCGCTGCCCAGCACGCAGGCATTCAGGTCGTTCCAGCCCACCGCCACGGGAATGCCCGGCGGCAGGCCGGTCTCCCGCGAGGCGGCCTTCGAGATCCGGCCGATGATTCCGGTTGCTTCGAAAAGCGGCGGTACGATGGATTCCGGCAAGCGCAGGCGGGAGAACAACTCGTGGGGGACCTTTCCGGTGGCCAGATCGACGATGCCGCGATTGCTCGAGGCGTCGCTGGCCAGTTCCCCGGTCAACCGGAAATTGACGTAGTCCTTGGCCTGCAGCAGCCGGTAGGTCTTCTCCAGGGTGCGCGGCTCGTTTTTGCGGAACCACAACAGGCGCGGCAGCGGCCAGGTGGGGCCCGGCGGAAGATCGATGCCGAGATACCGGTGCAACTCGCGGCGGCTGAAGCTGCTGGCGATCTCTTCGACTTCGGAGATGGCCCGGAGGTCCTGAAACCCAACCGCCGGCCGCAGCGGTGCGCCGGACCTATCCACAAACGTCAGGCTGGAGATGTGTCCGGCGGCGGCGATGCCCAGGATGCGCTCCCGGCGCACCGACGCGGTCACCTTGCGGATACTGGAAACCGCCGCCCGCCACCAGAGTTCCGGCTCCTGTTCCTTGTAGGCCAGTAGCGGCTCGTGGGTAGGGTAGGCGCGACCGGCGATGGCCACAGCGGCCCCATCCAGGGAGAACAAGCCCGCCTTCGTGGAAGAGGAGCCGACATCGATTCCTAAAACGTACTCCATGCGCATGACCGATCCCGGTTTCACGCGGAGGACTACAGGACCGCCCTCTCGCCGGAGCTGCTGGCCTCGCCGGATTTCATCAAGGCCGTCTTCGTCTTGGGGCCGGCGTCTGGCGCCGGAGAAGGTCGCGTTCCGTGTCCGTGAGGTGACGGCTCATGGCCTCCCGCGCGCCTGCAGCGTCCCCGGCGCGGATGCGCTTGTAGACCTGTTCATGCTGCCGCGTCCGCAGCTTCACCACGCGCGGGCCGGAGAACGTTATCAGGCGGCTTTCGCGCAGCAGGTCGGCCAGCGGCTCCAGCAGCACCAGCACCACCGGGTTCTGCGAGGCGCGGGCGATCTCGGCGTGGAAGGCCACGTCGGCATCCACGTACCCTTCCGGCGCGCTGGGCTTCTGCCGCATGGTTTCCAGCGCCTGTTCCATGCCCCGCAGGTGGTTCTCGTCGCGACGCTCCGCGGCCAGCCCGGCAATCCCCACCTCGAGGATCTTCCGGACCTCGACGAGGTCCTTCAGCACGTCTCCCCTGCGGCGCAGCAGCAGCTTGAAGGTCTCGGTGAGCGGACCCGCGTGCGGCTCCTGCACGACCGTGCCTCGGCCGCGCTCGATGCGCACCAGGCCGCGGCTTTCCAGGAACTTGATGGCCTCCCGGATCACGGTGCGGCTGACGCCCATGTCTTTGCACAGTTCCCGCTCGGTCGGAAGCAGCGACCTCTCGGGACAATCACCGGAGATGATGCGTTCCGACAGGATTCTCGCCACCTCGCGATGCAACGGCTCGCGGGCCTTGATAATGGCCGGTTTCATTGGAAGTAACATATCATACCGCCCGCCCGGCTGGTGGCGCCTGCAACACAAGTAACCGGGCCAGGAGCCGAAGGTGCTGGAGATCATCGATATCACAGTCCCGATTCAGGAAGGCATGGTGGTCTGGCCCAGTTCGCCGCAGACGGTTCTCGAGCCGTCCGGCAGGATGAACATGGGCGAGAGCTCGAACACGACGTATTGCCTCGCTGCTTGGGAGAGCAGCGCCAAATCGTGCCGCTAGTCGCCAGAGGCCGTGTCGCCGAACCGCATCCTGGCTTCTGCATCGGTTGGAGCCAAGGCCATCGCTTGCGAGATCCCTTCGCTCATATTGGCTTTCGCTGCCCGCTGGCGGTTCAGAACTCCAGGCGCATGCTGAGCTGGAGCAGGCGTCCGGTGGAAAGCGGCTGAGTGCTGGTGATCCGTCCGAACCCCGCGCCGCCGCGTGCCGTGGCGGGGTTGGAAAAGAACGGGCGGTTCGGAAGGTTGAAGAAGTCGGTGCGGAACTGCAGGTTCCAGCGCTCGTTCAGCGCCCACCTCTTGTGCACGGATGTGTCCAGGCCAACGAAGCCGGGCCCAGGTGGCGGCCTTGTGCAGCCTCCTCGTGCCGCCGCTGTGGCCGGACATAATATGTCATACGTCATACCATGTCAAGTGAAATTGTGCGAGGACGCCGTCTCTCCGCTTCCCAGCGGGGGCCGGCCCGGCAGGACGCTGGCCCGCGCATATTGGCAAGCCGCCGGCCGGCGTGGCATGATACCGCCGCAGGATTCATGCCAAAGCGGAGGTGCGAGACATGCTGACCCGAAGGAGCCTGATGCAACTGGCCGCGGGGACGGTGGCGGCAACCGGGGCCCGGCCGAAAACGGCGAAGGCCCGCGAGGATTCCAATGCGGGCGGGGCGCCCGCGCTGACCGGCCGCCCGCCGAACATCCTTTTCATCATGGCCGATCAGATGACGCCGTTCATGACCGGCCCTTATGGCCAGCGGGCCGCCATCACTCCCAACCTGGACCGGCTGGCGCAGGCCGGCGCCGTGTTCGACAACGCCTACTGCAACGCCCCGCTGTGCGTCCCCAGCCGTACGTCGATGTTTGCCGGGCGCCTGCCGGCGTGCCTGGAGGCCTGGGACAACGCCTCGGAATTCAAGGCGGATGTGCCAACCTTCGTTCATTACCTGCGCTCGGCCGGCTATCACACCGCCGTTTCCGGCAAGACGCATTTCATCGGCCCGGACCAGTATCACGGGTTCCACCAGCGGCTGACTCCCTGCATCTATCCCACGCACTTCGCCTTCATGCATCCCTGGAGCAAGGGCCCCTACTGGATCGAGGGCACATCGATCCAGGTGGGGCTGGCCAAGCTGGGACCTTCGGAGATCAACGGGCAGATCGATTTCGACGAGATGGCGTTCGGGCGGGCACTCGAAAAACTGCGCCACTACGCGCTGCCGGCCAACGATAAGCCGCCGTTGTTCCTCAACGTCTCCTTGACGCAGCCGCACGACCCTTATTGCGCGCCGCGCAAGTATCTGGAGATGTACCGCAATGCCGAGATCCCCATGCCCAGGCCGTACGGCGACATCCGCAAGCTCAGCCCAACGTATGAATGGGTGCGTATCGTGCACGGGCTGGACCGCGAGACGCCGTCGCCCCAGAAGGTGCGCGAAGCGCGCCGCTGCTACCTGGCCATGTGCACCTGGGTGGACGACCGCATCGGACAATTGCTCGACGAACTCCAGCGCCTGGGCCTGGCCGGCAACACCATGGTGGTCTTCACCAGCGATCACGGCGACATGATGGGAGAGAAGGGGCAGTGGTTCAAGCGCATCTACCTGGAGTGGTCGGCGCGGGTGCCGCTGATCGTGCGCTGGCCCGGCCGCGTGCCGGCCGGCAAGCGCGTGGGCGCGCCGGTGTCGCTCGTGGACCTGTTGCCGACCTTCACCGAGGGGGCGGGCGTGGCGGTGCGCACGCGCATCGACGGCCGCAGCCTGCTGCCGCTGCTGGACGGCCGCGAGGAGGGCCGCGACCGCGAGGTGATCGGCGAGTACTTCGGCGAGGGCACCATCGAGCCGGTGCGCATGGTGCGCCGCGGCGATTACAAGTACATCACCGTCAACGGCCACCCACCGCAGCTTTATGACCTGAAGAGAGATCCCGACGAGACCATCAACGCCGCCGGCCGTTCCGAATACGCGGCGGTGGAGCGCGAGCTGCGCGCCCGCGCTGAGAAGGATTGGGATGGACCCGCCCTCAAGCGCAAGGTCATGGCCAGCCACGAGGAGCGCGACTTTCTCCGCTCCATCAAGGGCTACATGGGACCAAACCTCTGGAAACCGGACGTCAGCCTGCCCCTCCTGGCCGATGACGCGGCCTGGAGGTAAGTAGCGCAGCCTACTTGACATCATACCACTTGGTATGATCTCATTTCACCCCGGAAGAACTCGTCGCGGTCTGTACCTGTTGTATTTTCAGTCTCGGGATTACCCGCTTGGAGGTTGGTCATGGTCAGGTCATGCCTTGTTTTGCTTTCAGTTGTGTCGTTGCTGCTGCTTCCGGCGGCGCATGCGCAAACCCCCACTGCGACGCTGGTTGGCACGGTGCAGGATGCCAGCGGCGCGGTGATTCCCGGCGCCACGGTCGTGGCCCGCAACGTCGCGACCAATCTGCGATGGACCGGAGTCTCCGGGAACAGTGGCGAGTTCACGATCCCCAATCTGCCGCCCGGCCAATATTCCGTCACGGCGGAGAAAGAGGGCTTTCGCAAGCTGGAGGAGACCGGGATCGAGTTGCGGATCGATCAGACAGCGCGGCTCGTGTTGACACTACAGGTCGGTGCTGTAAACCAGACCGTCGAGGTCCGGGCCGAAGTGCCGGTGCTGAATGCCGCCAGTGCCGCCACCGGCGATGTGATCGTGAGCCGTGAAATGACCGAGCTGCCGCTCGACGGCCGCGATTATACCGACCTCGCCTTCCTGGTGCCCGGCGTGACGCCGTCGGCACAGGGGAGCAGCAGCGGCAACATGAACATCAACGGGGCGCGCCCGGACAACACCAATTACCTGATCGACGGGTTCGCCAACCAGAATCCGCGCGCCGGCGGCGCTCTGGCCAAACCGTCGCTCGATGCCATGCAAGAGTTCAAGATGCAGACCTCCAGCTTCTCGGCCGAATACGGGCGCATCGGCGGCGGCGTGATGAATATGGTCTTGAAAACGGGCGCAAACCAGGTGCACGGCTCGGCGTTCGAATTCCTGCGCAACGATATGTTCGATGCGCGCAACTTCTTCGATGCGGGCAAGTCTAAGCTGCGCCGCAACCAGTTCGGCGGCACGCTGAGCGGACCGGTCTACCTTCCCAAGCTGTATAACGGCCGCAACCGGACGTTCTTTCTGTTCAGTTGGGAAAGCTACCGCGAGATCAACGGCGACAACCGATTGGGGGTCGTACCGACCGAATTGGAGCATAAGGGCGACTTTTCGCAGACTCGCGCCACAAACGGCAAATTGGTGACCATCACCGACCCATTCGCCAATAACGCTCCGTTCGCGGGGAATGTGATCCCGGCGGCCCGCTGGCATTCGGTAGCCACCAAGCTGATGCCCTGGTACCCCCTGCCCAACCGGCCGGGGCAAGTGAACAACTTCGCCGTTAACGCCAACAACACCAGCGACTGGAACAGCCTGCTGGTGAAAGTGGACCATCGCATAAAGGACAGGGGAACTCTCTCCGGGCGCATCCTGCGGCGCAACTCGACGTCCACCAATCCTTTTTCGGGCAGTGACCTGGGTACTTTCGCCGATATCACAAATGCCACGCCCTTTTTCGGCGGCCTCAGCTATACCCACATGTTCACGCCCTCGGTCATCAACGAGACGCGAGCGAACGTAAACCTGGGCGGCAACCTGGAAATCAGCGTCCACCAATATCACGATTGGAACAAGGAACTGGGCATCACCGGTGCGGTCACCAATCCCAAAATGGTCGGATTCCCGAAATTCAACATCACCGGGTATGGAAACATGCAGCTTGCCGATAACAACTCGGCCCCCATGAATCCGGGGATCCATACCTATGAAGTGGGCGATACGCTTACCTGGGTGAAGGGCAAACACTTAATGAAGTTCGGTGCGTCGTACTTCCGCTTCCAGTTTTTCATGCCCACCAACGGCTCGCTGAACGGCGTTTACAATTTCACGGGAACCTTCACGAGCGTGGCCCTGGCCGATTTCGTCATAGGGCTCCCGGGCAACACCTCGCGCCGCCTCGGCGATATCAAGAGCTACATGTTCAACAGCAGCTACGGCGCCTTCGTGCAGGACGACTACAGGCTGAACAGCCGCCTGACGCTGAACATCGGGTTGCGTTACGAGCTGATGCCGCCGCAGTACGAGAAGTTCGGTCAATATGCCAACTACATCCCCGCGCTCGGCAAGCTGATTATCGCCAGCGACCGCCGGGCGCCCAACCTGCAGCAGACGCTCGATTCCAACGGTTTGACGGGAAAGGTTGCGCTGGCGAAGGACGTCGGCTTGGGGCGCGCGCTGGCTTACACCAATTACCACGACTTCGCGCCGCGCTTCGGCCTTGCGTACCGCGTGCGCAACAACTTTGTGGTGCGCGGCGGCTATGGCATTTACTACGGCCAGTCGATGACCAACACCTTGCGCCGCGACCTGAGCAACGTGTTCCCCTTCACGCTCAGCCAGACCTTCAACAGCAACAAGAACAAACCCGATCAGCTCACCATGTCCAACCCACTCCCCGACGCGCTGGCCAAAAACGGGGGCACCACCGACGTCACGGCCTATAACTGGAAGGCGCGCCCGCAGTACATGCAACAATGGAACTTCACGATCGAACGGGAATTGGGTAAGGGCGTGGCGCTCGAAATGTCGTACGTCGGTTCAAAAGGCACCCACCTGGGGTTCCGCTACGACCTGAACCAGCCCTTTTACACGCCCGAGAACAAGCTACCCGACGGCAGCTACCTGCGGCCCTACTCGCAGTTCCAGAACATTACCTACTACGATTTCGCCGGCGACTCTTCTTATAACGCTGGCATTGTAACGGCCCGCAAGCGGCTCAGCCGCGGAGCGTTTTTCCGGGTCAGCTACACCTTTGCCAAATCCCTGGACAACTCCTCGCAGTTCGCGGACAGCACCAACGGCGGCATCCCGGGCGTTCAGAACTCGCGCAACTTCTCGATGGACCGCGGCCGCTCCGATTGGGACCGCAGGCATGCGTTCGCCATGAGTTTCGTCACCGACCTGCCTTATCGCCGGATGTTCCTGCCGGAACCGGCTGCCAAGGCGCTGCTCCGCGGCTGGCAACTGTCGGGCACCGGCACGATGTACAGCGGGCAAGCGTTCACGCCGCGCGTTCAGAACGTCAACCTGACTCTGGGCGACGCCAACCGTCCCGACCGCGTCGCCTCGGGCACGCTTCCCAACCCGGGCCCGGACATGTGGTTCGACCTCGCCGCATTCCCCACCGTGCAGCGCGGCTCTTACCGCTTCGGCAACGCCGGGCGCAATATCCTCGATGGCCCCGGCCAGATCAACCTGAACCTCGGATTGGTCAGGAATTTCCGCATCCGGGAGCGCAGCAATCTGCAGTTCCGCTGGGAAGCATTCAACGCCACCAACCATACGAATTTCCGGCTGCCGGTGAACAATTTGAGTTTGACGAACGCGGGCACCATCACGGCGGCTAATAACTCGCGTAACATGCAGTTCGGGCTGCGGTATCAGTTTTAGCCTGATACCGGGCCCGATGTCGCCCGTGACATTGACCTACCGCCGGCGGGCGGGCTTGACCGACCAGCCGCCGGCGCTCCCTGAAGAAAGCCGCCCGGCTTCAGGCGCAGAAGCCCGCGCTGCCACCATGTCGCGCAGGGAGGGGGTGGGGTTCTGCTATACTCAGCCGGCAAAGGAAGTATCTCCGGAATACGGGAGCACGGGAAGGGAGATGCCAATGCAGCGAACCATCTCATTCACGCTTAACGGGAAGCCGACCCGCGTGACGGTCGATGACCAGCGCATGTTGCTGTGGGTGCTGCGCTCGGACCTCGGCCTCACCGGCACCAAGTTCGGCTGCGGCGCCGCCCTCTGCGGTGCCTGCACGGTCGTCGTGGACAAGGAAGCGGTCCGATCCTGCTCGACGCCGGTCAAGGAGGTTGCCGGGAAGCGGGTGCTCACCATCGAGGGCCTGAGCCAGGAGGGGCGGCTTCACGCCATCCAGGAGGCGTTTCTGAAACACCACGGCTCGCAGTGCGGCTACTGCACGCCGGGGATGATCATGAACGCCTATGCCCTGCTGCAGAAGACGCCGCGGCCCACGCGCGCCCAGATCATCCAGCACATGGACGACAACCTGTGCCGGTGTGGGTCGCACCATCGCATCCTCAACGCCATCCAGGAGGCCGCCGGCACGATGAAAGGAGGCGCCCAATGACACGCGACGATTCGAATTCCAGGGGCAGCATGGGCAACGGCGGCAGCGGCGAGGGCGGCGTCAGCGAAAGCCCCCCGCGGGACCTGAGCCGCCGCCAGTTCCTGGCCCTGGCCGGGTCGGGCCTGTTCGTGTTCTTCCCGACTGATCCGCTGGACGCCTTCCAGGAGCCGGAGCGGCTCCCCGCCCGGCAAGGTTACCCGACCGACTTCAACGCCTACCTGCGAGTCGGTCCGGACAGCCGGGTCACCTGTTTCGTCGGCAAGGTCGAGCTGGGACAGGGCGCGATGACGTCGCTGGCGCAGCTCCTGGCCGAAGAGCTGGATGTGGCGCTGGACTCGGTGGACATGGTGATGGGCGACACCGACCTCTGCCCCTGGGACATGGGCACCTTCGGCTCGCTCAGCATTCGTCAGTTCGGCCCGGTGCTGCGCGGAGCCGGGGCCGAAGCCCGGGCCGTGCTGCTCGAGATGGCGGCCGAGCAGCTTCAGGCGCCGGCTGGCCGGCTCCAGGTGACGGCCGGCGTGGTGACCGATCCCTCGGCACCGGGCAAGCGCGTCACTTACGCGCAACTGGTGCAGGGCAAGCGCATCGAGCGGCGCCTGGAGAAGGCGCCGGTGAAACCCGTGTCCGCGTTTAGCGTGGTTGGGCAGTCGCCGCGGCGCAAGGATGCGCTGGAGAAGGTCACCGGCAAGGCCCGCTATGCCGGCGACTTCGCGGTTCCGGGGATGCTGCACGCGCGGGTGCTGCGCCCGCCGGCCCACGGCGCCACCCTGCGAGACCTCGACACGGCCGCCGCCGAGAAAGTAGACGGCGCGCGCGTGGTCCGGGACGGCGACCTGGTGGCCGTGCTCCACGAGCGGCCCGACCTGGCCGACAAGGCGCTGCGGCTGGTGAAGGCGCGCTTCGACCCGCCCCAGCCCTCGGTGGACGATAAGACCATCTTCAACCACCTGCTCAAGACCGCGCCGCAGCCCCGGCTGGTGGGCGAGAGCGGCAGCCTGGCTGAAGGGGAGAAGCTGGCCGCAAACATTGTTGAGGAGACCTATCTCAACAGTTACGTGGCCCACGCCGCCCTGGAGACCCACTCGGCGACGGCCACGATCGAGGGCGGCAAGGCCACCGTATGGGCCTCCACCCAGACGCCGTTTCCGGTGAAGCAGCAGGTGGCGCAGGCCCTGGGCTTCACGCCGCAGAACGTGCGCATCATCACGCCCTACGTCGGCGGCGGCTTCGGCGGCAAGAGCGCCTCCCGGCAGGCCGTGGAGGCGGCGCGCTTGGCGAAGCTCACCTGCAAGCCCGTCCAGGTGGTCTTTCACCGCGACGAGGAGTTCTTTTACGATACCTTCCGGCCGGCGGCGGTGGTGAAGATTCGGGCCGCCCTCACCGGCGCCGGGAAGATGGTGCTGTGGGACTACAAGGTCTACGGCGCCGGCGACCGCGAGGCCCGGCTGTTTTACGACGTCCCCCACCAGCGCACGGTCTCGGCCGGCGGCTGGCAGGGAGGGAACCCGCCGGGCATGCACCCGTTCGGGGTGGGGCCGTGGCGCGCCCCGTCGGTCAACACCAACACCTTCGCCCGCGAATCGCACATCGACATCCTGGCGGCCAGGGCGGGCGCCGACCCCGTCGAGTTCCGCCTCGGCCACCTCTCCGACCAGCGCATGCGGCGCGTGCTGGAGGCCGCCGCCAGGCAGTTCGGCTGGAAGCCGGCGCGGGCCCCCAGCGGCCGCGGCCTCGGCGTGGCCCTCGGCATTTACGCCGGCACCTACGTCGCCACCATGGCCGAGGTGGCGGTCAACAAGAGCACCGGCCGCGTGCAAGTCATCCGGGTGGTCTGCGCGCAGGACGAGGGCGTGGTCGTCAACCCCGACGGCTCGCGCCAGCAGATGGAAGGCTCCATCACCATGGGCCTGGGCTACGCGCTCGCCGAGGAGGTGCGCTTCAAGAACGGGGAAGTGCTGGACCGCAACTTCGACACCTACGAGATTCCGCGCTTCTCCTGGCTCCCGAAGATCGAGACCATCCTCATCGAGAACCCGGAGACGGCGGCGCTGGGATGCGGCGAGCCGCCCATTGTGACCATGGGCGCGGTAGTGGCCAACGCCATCCACGACGCGGTGGGTGCCAGGCTGCGGCAGTTGCCGATGACGCCGGCGCGCATCCAGACGGCGCTCAAACGCGCCTGAAATAGTTGTACCGCCGGCGTCTCGCCGGCGCTACAGCGGTTGCCTCTTCGCCCAGCCCGGCCCGCGGACCACGCGCCCGGGCTTCGCTCCCGTGTGTTCTCCCTCCTTGAGCACCTGGACGCCGTTGACGAACACGTGGACCACTCCCGTTGAATACTGATGCGGCTTCTCGTAGGTGGCGTGGTCCTGGATGCGCGCCGGGTCGAACACCACCACATCGGCGAAATAGCCTTCCTTGAGCCTGCCGCGGCGCTCGATCTTCAGGTTCTCGGCGGGCAGTGCCGCCAGCTTGCGGATGGCCTCCTGGAGCGGGACCAGCTTCTGATCGCGCACATACCTGGCCAGCAGCCGCGCGAAGCTGCCGTAAGCGCGCGGGTGCGGATTGCTCTTCAGGAATGCGCCCTCGGGCGCCAGCGAGGCCGCGTCCGAGCAAAAGCTCACCCACGGCAGCGCCACGTTCTTGCGCACGTTGTCTTCCGACTGCGTGAAGTAGATCGTGCTGATCTGGCTTTCATCCTCGACGATCAGGTCCATCACCGTTTCCTCGGGCGGCTTGCCGCGCATTCTGGCGACTTCGGCCAGCGTCTTGCCGGTCAGGGGCTTCAGCTTTTCATTCTTGAAGCCGACCAGCAGAATCCCGTCCGGCGAGCCGGCGCCCAGGTACATGTTTTCCCATTCCTTCGACTCGCGGCGCATCTCGGCGGCAATGCGCTTCCGGGTGGCGGGCTCCTTCAAGCGCTTTAACATCGCCTCGAAGCCGCCCTCCTGCACCCAGGGCGGCATGGTCGAGGTCAGGCCGGTAGCCCCGGCCGGGTAAGTGTACATATCGGCGGTGATGCGCAGGCCCTGGGCCCGCGCCTGTTCCACCTTGGCGATGGCCTGGTCCATCTTTGTCCAATTGGACTTGCCGGAGGCTTTCAGGTGGTAAATTTCGGCGCGCACCTTGGCTTCACGGGCGATTCGAAGCAGTTCGTCCACGGCCTCGGGCAGCCGCGACCCTTCGTTCCGCAGGTGCGAAATGTACATGCCGTCGTATTCGGCGGCGGCCTTGGCCAGCGCGATCAGCTCCTCGGTTTTGGCGAAGCTGCCCGGCGGGTAGATCAGCGCCGAGGCCACGCCCAACGCCCCCTCTTTCATGGCCTGCCGCACCAGCTCGCGCATCTTGTCCAGTTCTTGCGGGGTGGGCGCGCGATCCTGGTAGCCGATCACATGAATGCGGGGCGTGGCCGCGCCGATGAAAGAAGCCACGTTGGGCGAGACGCCGCGCTTGGCCAGGTGCTCCAGGTATTCCCCAAGGGAGGTCCACTCGATGGCGTACTTGATGTCATCCTGCCGCGCCGCCATTTCTTTCTTCATGGCCTCGTTCAGCGGGCCCATGGAATCGCCCTCGCCCAGGATTTCCAGGGTCACGCCCTGGCGAATGTCGCTCTGCGAGCGGCCGTCGGCGATCAGCGACTCGTTCGCCCAGCACATCATGTTGACGAAGCCCGGCGCCACGGCCATGCCGCGCGCGTCGATGTCCATCTTCCCCCTGGCGTTCTTCAGCGCGCCGATGGCCGCGATGCTGTCGCCCCGAATGGCCAGATCGGCCTGGAGGGGCGCCGCGCCGCTTCCGTCGTAGATGGTTCCGTTGCGAAGAACGACGTCGTATTCGGTCCGCGTCGCGCACCCGGCCGCCAGCAACAGGCCAAGCGCCATCGCCAACACGGCCGCGCGTGTGGTTGTAGTCATCGATTAACTCCTTGCCGAACGCTGGCGCCTGCGGCACCAGCGGGATCTTGGGCTTTCGACCTTGGACTCTGGGCTTCGGCAGCACGAAATGGCTGTGCCGATCATGGAACTGGCCTCCCCTCACACGTATCATCCCAAGTTGGCCTCAGAATCGGCGCTCCAGGGTCAGTGCAAGAACGCCTGGCGAAACAGTCGGGTTACGTTAGTCTCTGGCCCCGGTTTTTGTCCAGCGGTTTCCATGCGTTCTGTTCAAGACTCGATCGCTGTTCCGAAGGCCCGCGGACTGCGCGATAATGGTTGCTAGGAGTACGCATGACTATAGCCGCCGGCGTTGAGTTGCCCGAAGCCGAAATCAGGGAGATCTGCCGCCGCTACCAAGTAAAGGAACTGGCCGTTTTTGGATCGGCCGCTCGCGGCGAACTGCGCGCCGACAGCGACATCGATCTGCTGGTGGAATTCCTGCCTGACGCGCAGGTAAGCCTCCTGCAACACTTGGCGGCCGAGCGCGAGTTGTCGGAACTGCTCGGCCGAAGGGTCGACCTCGTCTCCAAGCGCGCGCTTCGGACCGCCTTGAAGGAAGAGGTCTTGTCTCAAGCGCGGTTCATCTATGCGGCATGAGCGGCTTTTTCTTGAAGACATCGTCTCGGCGGCGGACGCGATCGCTGAGTTCATCGCGGGACAGACCCGGCAGTCGTTCGAAGCGAATGGCATGCTCCGCAGCGCCGTGGTCCACCAGTTGACCATCATAGGCGAGGCGGTTGCGCACCTCTCGGCGGAGCTGCGTGCGCACTATCCTGGCATCCCCTGGGCGGATCTCAAGGGCTTCCGCAACATTGTCGTCCACAACTATTTCGGGATCGATTGGGAGGAAGTATGGCGTGCGGCAGCGCGAGACGTCCCCGTGCTGCGTGCTGCGATCGCTGCAATCCTGCAGGCCGAATTCCCTGAGTGATTGGCGCGCAGCCACAGGAGCGCGAGCCCGCGGAACGCGTCACGCTTCGTGAATCATTCGGGCTACGGTTTCAGGTATTGGGCCAGAAACTTGTAAACCTCGGCGCGCGAGTCGCGGGCCAGCTTGGTGTCCAGGCGGTTGAAGGCGTGCCCGCCCGGCGCGTTCTCGTAGACCTTGTACTCGAACTTCTTCCCCTCGGCCTTCAGGGCGCGGATCAGCGCCTCCACCTCCAGCACATTCACGTCTTCGTCGTTGGTGTTGGTGTGGATCAGCAGGGGCGTCCGGAGTTTCTGGGCGTTCCAGACCGGGGAGCGCCGGCGGTATTCGGCCACGTTCTGCTCGGCGTCCTTACCGATGTGGTAGGGGGCGGAGAAGATGCGCCGGTAGTCATCGCCTTTATAGCCCATGCGGGCGACCAGGTCGCTGACCGGCACGCCGGCGTAAGCCACGGCGTAGGCTTCGGGGTGGGCGAAAATGTTCATCAGGGTGATCATGCCGCCGTGGCTCCAGCCCAGGATGCCGACGCGCTTGGGATCCACGAAGCCGTAGGTCTCGACGGCCCAGTTCCGCGCCGCGTACACGTCTTCGTTTTCCAGCCCGCCGTAGTCGATCTGCCGGTAGAATTCGCCGCCGTAGCCGGTCGAACCGCGGTATTCCGGCGCGAGCACCACGTAGTTCTGTTCCATCAGCTCGCGCACGATGTTGGCGCTGCCGCTCGAGAAGTTGGCGTGAACGCCGCCGTGGACCAGCATCAGCAGCGGGTGGTTGCGCGACCGGTCCATCTTTCGGGGGATGAAGGTGTAGGCCGGAATGATCAGCGGGTTGCCGGCGCCCTGCGCGGTGGGGTTGGGCTCGCGCGCCGGCGGCGGCCCGGTCAGCCGCACCTTGGTGATCTCCGCGATGTCACCCAGCTTCTGGCGCCACTGCACGTCGTCGATGGTTTTCAGCAGCACATCGTTGGCGTGGTTGGGCTCTGGCTCGGCCGGCGGCGGCTGCGGCACCCGCGCCTGCGGCCAGGCGGGCAAAACGAGAAGCAGACAAATGGCCAAAACTAAAATTGGTCGCGACATGACCGGCATTCTACAACACGCCGGGTACGTTGGGGAGCCT
>JAPKYU010000233.1 GCA_026394175.1 Acidobacteriota bacterium
GAGCCGCGCCGGCGAAAGCGCCGCCGGCGGGCTACGAGCACTACGTGGCCGGCAGTCCCGCCGACGCCCAGACCCAGACCGCCGGCGGCCTGGCCCTGCTGGGCGGCGGCACCGACATCGATGAGGCCTTCCGCTGGATGATCCGTAAGTCCGGCGGAGGCGACTTTGTGGTTATCCGCGCCTCCGGGACCGATGCCTACAACGGCTACATCCGCAAGCTCGGAGCGCTGGATTCGGTCGAGACATTCGTGCTGAAGGACCGGGCGGCTTCCGCCGACCCGTTTGTTGTCGCGCGGATCCGCAACGCCGAGGCGCTGTTCATTGCCGGCGGCGATCAGTGGAATTACGTCAGCCGGTGGAAAGGAACGCCGCTGGCCGAGGCCATCCAGCACCTGGCCGCGCGGCAGGCGCCGATCGGCGGCACCAGCGCCGGACTTGCCATTCTCGGCCAGTTTTTCTTCGCCGCCGAGAACGGCACGGTGCGTTCCCAGGAAGCGCTCGCCGACCCTTACAACCGCCTGGTGTCGGTCCAGCGCGATTTCCTTGCGCTTCCCAACATGCAGGGGATCATCACCGATACGCACCTGGGCGAGCGCGACCGCATGGGACGGCTGGTGGTCTTCCTGGCGCGGATCGTGCAGGATGGATGGGCCGCTGAGGCGCGCGGCATCGGCGTGGATCGCGAGACCGCCGTGCTGGTGGAACCGGACGGCGCCGCCACTGTGGTTGGCAAGAACCCGGCCTACTTCCTCAAGCTGTCTCATCCTCCCGAGACCTGCAAGCCCGGCGCCCCGCTCACCGCGCGCCGCATTTCGGTTTATCGCGTCACGAGCGGCGGCAAGTTCGATTTGCGCAAGTGGGCCGGAGAGGGCGGAACCTCTTACAGCTTCGATGTCGAGGCAGGTGTGCTCAAATCAACGGCGCCCGGCGGAAAGATTTACTGAACGAAAGCGGTAACTTGCGGGATTCTGTTGAATTGCGCCGCCGATTCGGAATACATTGACATCCCTTCAGCGTTTCCTGAGGTTGGCGATTGTCGGATCAAGTGGGCTCTATAAGGGCGCGGTTCTGGCAGGGCTGGCGAAGCGACAGAGAAGCCGTGTGCTTCTACTTGATGGCGCTGGCCAACGTGGCGGTTCTGTTTTCAATCGCGCTGAGCCAGATCCTGCTGGGAGCCGGGCTGGCCATGCTGCTGGTTGCGCGGCGGCGAATTGAAGCCCCGCCCGTCGTCGTCCCGCTGGGCTGCTTCGTGGTTTGGACCGTGGCGTCGCTGGCCGCTGCGCCCGACCCGCTGCTGGGTCTGGCGCAGATCAAGAAGTTCTACATCTTCCTGATCGTTGTGGCTGCCTACATGGCCTTCCGCGACCTGGACCAGGTGCAGCGGATCTGGCGGGCCCTGTTTGCGGCTGCCTCGCTGGCGGCGCTGCTGGCCCTGATCGAGTTCGCGCTTTACTATGACAGCCTGCATTCCCACCGGGACTTCTACCACCTGTACTCGCTGGGCCGCCGGATCACCGGCTTCATGGGGCACTGGCAGACCTTCAGCGGCGAGCAAATGCTGGTGCTGGCGGTGCTCCTTTCGTTCCTGCTGTTCGCGCCGCGGCGGCCCTGGTGGAGTTGGGCGGCTGCCGCCCTGATAGCCCTCTCCTTGCTGCTGTCCTTCACGCGCGGCGTCTGGCTTGGCTGCCTGGCGGCGACCGCCTATCTGCTCTGGCAATTCCAGCGGCGGCTGGTGCTGGTCATCCCGGCCGCGCTGCTGTTGCTGTACCTGGTGGCGCCCGGGCTGGTCCGCGAGCGGGTCCGTTCCCTGGTCGATACGCGGTCCGACAGTTCCAACCAGGCGCGCCTGCTGATGATGCGCACCGGCCTGAACATGATCCGGCGCCATCCGCTGTTTGGCGTGGGGCCTAACGGCGTCCGCTACTACTTCGACCTGTATCGCCCAAACTCGGGGCAACCCAAGCCCACGGCCTACTACGGACATCTGCACAACAACTATCTGCACATCGCCGCCGAGCGCGGCCTCCCCTGCCTGGTTTTCTTCGTCTGGCTGCTGTTCAGTGTGGCACGCGACCAGCAACGCCTGGCCGCGCGCTTGGACGCGCGCCACCGGTACCTGGCGTACGGCGTGGTGGCGGCCACCATCGCGATCGCGGTTGCCGGGGCTTTCGAGAACAACTTCGGGGACTCGGAAGTGGCCATGCTGTTCCTCTTCTACATCACGCATGGCTACGTAGCGGAACGGGCCTCGCTTCAGGCGGCGGGCGGCAGATGGCAGTAGGCAGTAGGCAGTAGGCAGCGGCGAGAGCAGAACCTGCCACCTATAACTTGTCACTTCCTGGGCGGCGCCGGGACAAGAAAGCGCACCGACGTGCCGTCGCTGACGAACTGCATGGGCAGCAGGCCGTGCAGTTCGCCATCGACCTGGACATAGGCCGGCCTGTCGGACGAAATCTCCAGGCGCGGTGTCTCCAGGTAAACAAAATCGCGGCTGCGATGGAGCGCCCCGGCCAGGGCCAGGCCGAGGAAGTAGAAGTACTTGAGGGCGGAGGCAGAGCGGCAGACGGCCACCTGGAAGACGGGTTGCCCCGGGTCCGCCCCCGGAGTAATCGAGAACCAGCCCGCGTACCCCGGAGAATTGCCCACCACCACCAGGTAGCCGGTCAGTTCCTCGGAATCGGTGCGGACCGTGAGTCGCGGAAACGGGTAGGTGACCGCGTGCCACAACCCGTCCAGCACGAACGCCAACGGTCCGAGGCGGCGCTTCCAGCGCCCCTGGCCCAGTTGCCGAACGATGGAAGCATCCAGGCCGGCGCCGGCCATCAAGACAAAATACCGCTGTGCGGCCCGGCCCAGGAAAACCCGCCGCTCCATCCCTTCCCGCAGCAGAGCGGCGGCCCGGCACGGATCAAGCGGGATGCGCAGGTCGCGGGCCAGCACGTTCACTGAGCCGCTGGGCAGCAACAGCACCCGGGAAGAACAACCGGAGGCCGCCAGCCCGTTCACGACCTGGTTGGCCGTCCCGTCGCCGCCCATCACGGCAAGCACCGGGAAGCGGGCGGCGGCGTCGCGGGCCAGCAGGAATGCGTCTTCCGGCCCGCAGGTCGGCATGAGCTGCGGCTCGCCGCCCTGCGCGCGCAATGCCGCGGCTGCCCGTTCGACGCTGCTCCGCCGCTTCAGGCGATGCCCGGCCGCCGGATTGTAAATGAGGGCAAGTGGCTGGCGGCTCACGCGTTCAGGCTAACACAAGCTGTGGGCTGTAGGCTGTAGGCTATGGCCCACGGCCCACGGTCTACAGCCTTCATTTCGGGATTTTCAGCGTGACTTGGATTTCTTTGCGAGAGTCGAACGAACTGATGGTTCGCACCGGGCTGGAAGTTCCCTCGTGTTCCGCGTGGAGTTGGTAATCGATGTTGCTGTTCAGTCTCTGAAAGTGGAATGCCCCGCGTTCGTCGGCGATGTAGGTGAGGATCTGCAGTGTCTTCGTGTTCTTCAGGTACACAACGGACTTCGGAAGGAGATTGCCGGCCTTGTCCACCACCTGCCCGTTGACCGAGCGGGTATTGGAATCAGCCTTCTGCCCCCATGCGCCGGCGCAGAAAACCGCCACCGAGACCACCAGCGTCAGGCCAAGTTTTCGAAGCCCTGCTCCGTATTTCATAAGACCTCCCCGAGTGAACGATGATTACTGTTGCTTTCTGGCCAAACGAAAGACAAGATCCTGGCGCTCGTCCCCCGTGACGGCGACCTCCTTGCGGTCGCCCTGGAAACCGGGCGCGCTCACCTCAACCAGATAGACGGCGGCCTTGGCGGGCAGGTGTACGGCAAATTCACCCTGGACGTCCGTGGTGGCCTCCCAGCGCTTCTTGCCTTCCTTCTCGCTCACGCGGATGCCGGCGCCTCGCACCAGTCGCCCGTTCTCGTCGAAGACGGTGCCGAACAGGAGGGCATACGAGTAATCCTTTTTGCTCTTCTTGGGTTTGTCCCTCTGTTCGGGCGAAGGCGGACTGGCGCCGGCGAACAGGCCGGCCAGGGCCACCACCAGCCAGCAGGCCACGTAGCGATGCCCTCCGGCCCAGTCCCCTCTGCCGCCACCGGTTTGCCGCTCGGCCGTTTTCGTTGTCACTTCCCGTCCTCTTCCTCCTCCTCTTCCTCTTCTTCCTCCTCTTCCTCCTCTTCCGCGACCAGCTCCACCTCCATCGGGTTGGTGTTGACGACTTCGAGCTCAACGCCGCACTCCGGGCAGTTGATCACTTCGCCTTCTTCCACTTCGTCCTCTTCGATGTCCAGGGGAGCTTCACATTCCGGGCAATTCGCCATTCCAACCTCCGTATGAGGAAAGCCGTTGCCCCGTTACAGGGCGCGCACCAAGGGGCCAAATCCTAATATAAGGCCCCAAGGCAGGGGGTCAAGCGGGTTTTTTTCCTTTCGCGGGCTTTCGCGGCCACCGATCAGCGCCCCGAGAAAAACCGGGGGAGGGCAAGGTCCGGCCACATCTTGACAAGCGGGGCGGAAGGGGCGTACCTTTGCTCCAACCGAGGGGTTGTGAGTTTTCCAGAAAGTGGTCAAGCTGGCGGCACTACCTGCCGCCTGAAAGGGGAGAATACATGAAAACCAAAGCACACGTGTGCGTGCTTCTGCTTCTCTTGGCTTTGTTTGCTTTGCCGGCCGTGGGGCAGAACATCTCCAGCTCGGTCAAGGGGACGCTGGTAGACCCGGCCGGCGGGGTGGTACCGAACGCCAAGTGCACGCTCAGCAACGAGGCCACCGGCGCGGCGCTCAGCGCTACTTCCGCCGGCGACGGCTCGTTCGTCTTTCCGAACGTCCTGGCCGGCGCCTACATGCTGCGAGTGGAGGCGACCGGCTTCCAGGCGCTGGAAACCAAGAACATCGTGGTGACGGCCAGCGAGACAC
>JAPKYU010000031.1 GCA_026394175.1 Acidobacteriota bacterium
AAGCGGTAAGCTGCTTGGCTTTCGGCATAAAAACCTCCTCCACTTCCGGATTCCCGATGGGAACCCATTGCCGGAAGCGTACGCCTTTGAGATGGCTGCGGTCAACCGCCAGCGCGCCATTCATTTCCAGCGCCGCAGCCGGCGGCCGGGGCGCGCCCCTACCCACGATCCGGCATACTCCTGCTTTGAGAATTCCCGCGGCGGCGTCCCGCCGTCCCGCAGGGCGGGATAGCGCCGGCGTCCCGCCGGTAAGCCCTAATGGCTTACGGTTGCCGTATGGTACCGGCGAGACGCCGGCGCTACATCCGGCGCGCGAGACGCGCGCTCGCGCGGCTGCGCGTGGGCTAATGGCGGCCGGCGGCCGGCGGCTTGCCGAGAGCCGCCCGCCTGGGGTACAAATGGGCTGTAGGCTGTAGGCAGCGGGGCCCACAGCCCACGGTCCACAGCCGATGTTCTTGAAGGAGCACCATGCGCGAACTGCGTGCCATCGCGGCAATTGCCCTGTGCCTTGCGGCGCCGGCCACCATCCTGGCCGGCCAATCGCCCCTGATCCAACCCGCCGAACTGAAACCCATCGTTTCCCAGGTGCGGCTCGTCGATGTGCGGGCCGGCGAGGAGTTCGCCAAGGGCCACATTCCGGGAGCTGTCCGCCTTCCCACCGACCGGTTGGACGACTCGGCCCAGAATCGCGAAGGCCTGCCCATTTCCGTGGAGGCAGCGGCTGCCGTCTTTCGGGAACTGGGGATCGATCCGCAAACCAACGTGGTGGTGTACGACGGGCGCGGAGGCCCGCCGGCTGCCCGCTTCTTCTACGTGGCGGAGTTCTTCGGCCACACGCATGTCCGGGTCCTGGACGGCGGCTGGGAGGCATGGCTGGCTGAGGGGGGGGCGCAGGAAACTGAAACGCGAACCGTGGCACCCGGCCACTTCCAGCCCCGGCCCCATCCCGAGCGCATTGCCACCGCCGAATGGATCCAGGCGCGTCCGGGCGCCGGCGCCAGCACGCCGGTCATTATCGATGCGCGAACGGCGGACGAGTACGCGGGGAAGCGCGTTGCGCCCGGAGCCCGAGGAGGGCATATCCCGGGCGCCATCAATATCGACTGGCAGACCACCGTCACCGGCAAGGGTGGCGGGCGGATGAAAAGCCCTGAGGAGTTGAAGAGCATCATGCAGGCCGCCGGCGTGGACCGCCGCCGGGAGGCGGTCGTTTACTGCGGCATAGGAATGCGTGCCTCCTACCTGTACCTGGTCTTGCGAGCGCTCGGCTTCACCAGGGTGCGCAACTACGACGCAGCCTGGGCCGAGTGGGGCGGCCGCGCCGACCTCCCCATTGAACGCTGATCTTCCGGGCTGCGATTTTTTCTCTTTTTTGGGCGTAAAATAGTGGGACAGAGGTGGGTTATGTCGGGCGTGCTTCCGGAAAAGACCAGGAAGGAAATGCACGATAAGAACGAAATTCACCGCCGGCTGGTGGAACGGCTCCGCGAGCATGCCTGCGACGTGTTCCGGATGACCAAGGGACTGGACGAATCAGCTTTCACCTCGCGCCCGGAGGCGGATTCCTGGTCGCTGAAAGAACTGGTGGCTCACATCCGCCGGGTCCAGCAGGTATTTGCCTCCCGCATTGAGACCATGCTGAGCAAGGACAACCCGTCCCTGGAATCCTACTCGGCGGAAAAGGATCCGGAAATGGCTGCCATGCTGAATGCCGATGGGCGGCTGCTGGTCGAGGTGTTTCTGAAGGAGCGGCACGCCCTGGCTGAGCGGCTGGAGAAGCTGGCGCCGGCCGAATGGCACCGCACCGCCGGGCACCCGGAGTTCGCCCATTTCGACGTGCACCTCCAGGTCGAGTTCCTGATCCATCACGAGGCCAATCACCTTTACCAGATGTTTGTCCGGCGCATCCCGTTCGGGAAGCTGCCGCATTAGCCCCCATCCCGTTTACTGAACGCCCCGGAGTCTCATCCCCATAACGAGCGGCGCATCAGATGAACGGTATTGGGGTTAAGGCGGAGCCGCCAAAAAAACGTAACTAACGGGCCTGGAATGTGTTTTGATTAGCGGGATTCCATGTCCAAAACGGGTCGGGTCAGTTGTCTGGTCCTTATTCTCGGCTTGTTGGCAGGTGCACCAGCGCTTTGGGCACAGAGCTCAATCTCCGTTCTGCCGAAGTCAATTAACTTTCGCGCCGCGGCCGGGCAGTTCAGCCCGCTCAACTACAGCCTCACCCTCAGCAATTCAGGCACGGACGCGCTGAGTTGGGAAGCGGCGCCCGGCGCGCCCTGGCTGAAACTGCCGGTCACCAGCGGAACGGCCAATCCCGGCAACACCGGCATCAGCGTACAGGCGAATCCCGGCTCTCTGGAGGCCGGCGTCTACCTGGGCAGTATCCGGGTGAGTTTCCCGGGCACGACGGTGGCGCTGGTGGTGATCGCCGTCCGGCTTCAGCTCGACGCCCTGGCGCCGGTCAGCGGCCCCGTTACTATCAATGTCCTTTCGTCGCCGCTCCCTTTACAACTGGTCGAGGCACGCGCCGAAGCCCAAACGACCGTCCTGGCCGACGGCCGCGTGCTGATTACCGGCGGTTCCGGCGATTCCAGCGATGTGCAATCGGCGGAGTTGTACACCAGCGATGGGTTCGGAACCATAGTGAAGATGATCGGACCGCGGCGCCGGCACACGGCGACCTTGCTGGGAAACGGCGACGTGCTGGTGGCCGGCGGCATGGGGGGCGGAGTTGCCCAATCGGCGGCCGAGCTGTTCCGACCCTCCGCCGGCGACGCCTTCCGGGCGGCCAGCCCGATGATCGAGAGCCGCTACTTCCATGCGGCGGTTCGCCTGCCCGACAAGCGGGTGCTGGTGGCCGGCGGGTACGACTTCAGCAACCAGGTTTTGGCTTCCACCGAGCTTTACGACCCGGCTTCCGGCGCTTGGCAGTCCGGGCCGGCCCTGAAAACGCCGCGCGCCCGGCCCGTCCTCTCGCTACTGGCGGATGGGCGAGTGCTCATCACCGGCGGCCTTACCAGCGACGGCAGCCGAACGGCCACCGCGGAAATCCTCGATCCGGCGGCTGGCTCCTGGCAACCGGCTGCGTCGATGGCGGCAGCCCGCCAGCAACACACCGCGACCGTATTGCCCAAAGGGCAAGTGCTGGTGGCGGGCGGCTGGGATGGCCGGGCGCTGGTCTCCACCGAAGTCTATGACCCGGCCACCAACACCTGGACAGCCGGAGCGGCCCTGAGCGCGCCCCACTACGATCACTACGCCTTCCTGCTTCCGGCCGGCGTGGTGGCCTTCGTGGGCGGCTGGCAGGGCGACAGCACCAGCGCCAATGCCCAGGTCGAAGTGTATAACCCGGCCGGCGGCGAGCCCGGCGGCTCCGTGCTGATCGCCGGTTTTACCGGCGCGCGGGTTTTGCAGGCCGCCGCCTTGCTTCCTACCGGGCAGATCCTGAATGCGGGCGGGCTGGTGACCATCAGCTCGCCGCGCCTGTTTTCCGCCGACCTGATCTCCATCGAGGCGCTGCAAACAACAGTGAGCGGAAGCCTGGCCGCCGCCCCCGCTTCCTTGAGTTTCGCCGCTTTTACGGCGGCGCTCACTCAAACGATCACCATTTCCAATGCCGGCACGGGCACCCTGAGCTGGGCGGCGTCCGCCGATCAACCGTGGCTTTCACTGGACGCGACGCTGGGCACCAGTCCCGCCGCTATCTCCGTGAAGGTCAATCCGGCCGGGCTGGCGCCGGGCACCTACCAGGCGAACGTGCGCGTAGTTTCAACAGACGCCGCCAATTCGCCACTGGTGATTCCGGTTACGCTCGCGGTCCGCGCGCCCACGGTGCTGACCCTGTCGGCACAAACCATCACGGTCGATGCGCTGGCCGGAACCATCCCGCAGCCGCAAGTCGTGCAGGTGACCAACAGCGGCGGTGGGACATTGACCTGGACGGCGGTGTCCGACGCCAGGTGGCTGACGCTGGATCCATCCGGCGGCTCCGCTCCCGGCGCCAGCATCCTCAACCTGAATACGGCGGGGATGCAGTATGGCGTGTACCAGGCGACGGTGACGTTTACGAGCCCGGAAGCAGTCAATGGCCCGCAAACCGTGAGCGTAACCGTGCGCCTGCTGCGCGCTCCCCAGATCGGGTTGGTGCGCTCCTCTTTGGACATCGTGGCACTGCCCGGACGCGACCCCGATCCTATTACCGTGGCGATCTCCAACACGACAGGCGCGGCGGTGGCCTGGAGCGCCACCAGTTCACAGCCGTGGTTGCTGGTTACCCCCTATGGCTGGGCGCCTGGTTCGGCCGTCATTCAGGTGAGCAGCCGCGACCTACCGCCGGGAAAATACGGCGGCGAGATTGTGTTCGAGGCGGCCGGCGCGTCCAACAGCCCGCGCAGCTTGTACGTCTACCTCGAAGTGCGGGCAGGGTTCGAGCCGTTTCTAAGCCTTTTCCTGAACCCGGGCTTTTACATCGTCGAGGCGACACTGGAGGCCGGGGCCCAGGCCGGCTGGTTTGGCACGGAGACCAGTGTCGCCAAGGCCAGGATGGACGGCGGCTTCATCCAGGGCGGACCGATCTGGGGCAGCGGCGAAGATGCCGCCACGCTTACCTTCACCCTGCCCTCGCGTATGCGAGTGTCGGCCGTGGTGAGCGCTGCCGCCGGGGCCGGCGGCGATCGCTCCGCATTCGGGTTCAGCCTGCGCGTTCTTGATTCCAGTGGGAGGCAGGTCGGAAATCCGGCCAGCGGTTCTTCCACCGCGCAACTGACGCAGGACCTCAATGCCGGCACGTACACGGCTGAGATCCGCACCCGCGACGGATCGCCCGCCGGCTCCTATCAACTCACGCTGACCGCTCCGATTCTGGCCGGCGCCACCGGCGCCGGGTACCTGGCGCCAAACAGCGTGGCCTTCGGCGCCTTCTACATCCCCGAAGCGCAAACCGTC
>JAPKYU010000482.1 GCA_026394175.1 Acidobacteriota bacterium
CTGCCCTCGTGCAGCACGTCGGCCAGCATGGCCGGGCGCACGCGGGGCTTTCCGGCCGGCGCGCCGGCGGCGGCGGGCGTTGCCAGGGTCACCTTGCCCTGCACCTGGGTAATCATGCCCACCGCTGGCGCGCTGTCTGCCTGCGGCGCCGCCGCGGCTTGCGGCGCGCCCGGCGCCGCCTGCCCGGCCCGCGCTGCCCAGCCCCAGCCGAGCAGCGCGGCCAGCAGCAGCACGGCGGTGGCGGTGGCCTGCCGGCCGCTTCCGACGCGGAACAGGCGTATGGCGCGGCTTACCCCTTTCAGCGGCTGTTCGCCCACGTCTTCGGCGTCGGGCACCTCGCCGATGGCCCGCAGGGTGCTCTCGGAAATCAGGATGCAGGCCGAAGAAGTCCGAAAGAACTCCTTGGTGGCCGACTCGACGCGCGAGGCCACGTTGACCGTGTCGCCCAGCGCCGTGTATTCGATCTTTCGCTCGGAACCAACGTTGCCCACGACAACCTCCCCGGTGTGAAGGCCGATGCCGATGCGGAACTGGTGGCTGTCCCGCTCAGCCCAGCCGCGGTTCAAGTCCGAGAGCACCTCGCGCATGCGGCGGGCCGCGTTCAGCGCGCGGCGGGCATGGTCTTCATGGCGGACGGGCGCCCCGAACAGCGCCAGCAGCCCGTCGCCGATGAACTTGTCCACCACGCCGCCCTGGTTGACCACCACCTCGGTCATGGCCCCGAAGTACTCGTTCAATTGGGACATCAAAGCTTCGGGGGAAAGCTCTTCGGAGATGCGAGTGAAGTTGCGGATGTCGGAAAACAGCACGGTGATCTCGACGCGCCGCCCGGCGAATTGCTCGAGGCCGCCGGCCAGGATGTCATCCACGACGCGGTCGGGCACGTACTGGCCGAAGATGCGGCGCAGGCGGCGACGGTCGCGGTCCTCCAGCGCAAACCGGTACCAGACGGCGGCGGCAAAGACCAGCGGGATACCGGTCAGAATGGGGACGGGGGAGAAGAACAGGGAGCGCGCCATCAGGCGCGTGCCGGCAACCAAAACGGCGGCGAACAGCGCCACGGCCAGCGCCAGGCCGGCCACCGGGCCGCCAAACACGGCGGCGGTGCAGACGGCCCCCACCGCCAGCAGCAGCAAGGCCATCCGCCAGCCGGCCGACAGCGGCACCACCGGGCAGTCGTCCAGCAGCGTGCGGAGAGTGTTGGCATGGATTTCCACGCCGATGGTGCGCGTGGCCCCACTCCAGGAGGCCGGCGTGGCATGCCGGTCTTCGACGCTGTTGCTGCCCACCAGCACGGCCCGCCCGTCCAGATGGCTTTTCAGGAAAGCGGTGTCGTTGCGGCGTGTGGCGGCCAGCACATCGGCAAACGAGACAGCCTCGAATGTGCCCAGGCCGCGGTAGGCGATGCGGATGGCGCGGTCCTGGTCCAGCAGCGGCGCCAGCCGGCCAACGATTTCCGACCGGTCGCGCCCGGTGAAGAGGGCAGCCAGCTCGACGGCGAAACAATACGTTTCGCCGGTGGGCGAGGGCGCCCAGAGCTGCTGGCGCCGGATGTAGTCGTCGCGGTCCTGGGTAAGGTTGAGAAAGCCGACGCGGCCCAGCGCGGCGGCGGGCATGTAGACGGGGGCCGGCTCGGCCGCCGCCCCCATCTCCGTGTCTTCATGGTGGTAGCCGAGTACGATGGGCGCCGACGACGAGGCCTCCAGGAAGCCGCGCGACAGGATTCCGTCCTGGCCGGGCAGCCACTCGTCAACCGGAATGGAAAAGAACACGTCCACGCCTACCACCCTGGCGCCGCCCATAGCCAGGCCGCGGAACAGGTCGGCGTAGTGGCGGTTCCACAGGATCATGGGCTCGGGGAAAGCCGCGCGGCTCCTCTCGTCGATCAGCACCAGCACGATGCGGGAATCCTGCTGCCGCGGCAGGCGGCTCAGGTAGGTGTCGTAGGCCTTCAGCGCCAGGTAATGGAACGGGGCCGTGGCCGTCAGCAGGGCCACCAGGCCCGCCGCCGCCACGGTCAGCGCCGCCGCCACCGCCACGCGCTGCAATGCTCGCCCTCTCTGGGTCATCGCCGTACGCGCAGTGTATCAAATTTCTAAGTGCGGAGTGCGGAACGCGGAATCCACGCAGATCATTGCCGAGCGCATCAGCGTGAATCTGCGAAATCTGCGGATCGGACCTACTTCAGGGCCAGGGCATCGTCGATGACGACGTTGTACTCGGGGAGCAGCGCGACGGTGGTGCGCTGCAGGGAGATCACTGCCTTGCGGTAGGCGATGCGGGCCGCCAGCAACTGCGTTTCAGCGTCGCTGGCGCGCTGCTGGGCGTCGAGCACGAAAAAGATGGTGGAGGCGCCCAGATCATACTTGCGCTGCTCGGCCTCCTCGTTCTTCTTGGCCAGGTCGCGGGCGGCGGTGGCGCCGGCGATGTTGGCCTTGCTCTGCTCGAGTTGGCTGACGGCGTTCAGCACTTCCAGGGTGACGGACTGCTGTAGGTCGCGCTCCTGGTACTGGTCGCGGCGGCGGGCGATCTGCGCCGCTGCCAGGTCGGCCTGCGCCTGGCGGCTGCGGATGGGAAGATTGAGGGTCAGCCCGAACCCGTACGTCGGCTTGCTGAAACCAAAGACTTCGGACAGCGCGTCGCCCAGCCCGCCGGGGATCAGCAGGCCGGTCGGGTCGTAGGTGCGGCCCAGGCCGCTGGAGGTGTAACTGCCGGTAAGGCGCAGGTCGGGCTTCAGCGAGTTGGCCGCCTGCCGGATGGAAATCTCGTTGACGGCCTGCTGGCGGTGCAGGTTGACCATCTCGGGCCGGCTGCGCAGCGCCCGTTCGATGGCCGCCTCCCGTTCTATGGAAAGCAAGGTTCCAGGCGGCAGCGGCGGGTCCATCAGGTTCAGCGGCAGGTTCCTCACGTCGGGGTCGATGTCGGCGGCGATCAGGCGCCGCAGCGAGTCTTCCTCCTGCTGCAGGCGAAACTCGGCGGTGGTCACCGCGACCTTGCGGCTGGCCACCTCGGCCTCGGAGCGGAAGATGTCGAGGGGCGGCAGCGCGCCCAGCTCCAGCGCCCGCTTGTCGCGCTCGTAAGACTTCTGCGACAGGGCCAGCGAGTTGCGCAACACAGCCAGGTTCTCGCGCGCCTGCACCACGTTCCAGTACTGGTTCAGCGCCGACTGCACGGTGTCGGTCAGGGTCTGCTCGAAGCGGCCGCGCGACACCTGCTGGTTGATGCGGGCGATGACGATGGGGGCTTTCTGGATGAAGAAGCCGCGGTTGCGCAGCAGCGGCTGGTACGCCGAAAAACCGAAAGCGCTGGTAATCGAGGGGTTCAGGCGGCTGTAGCGGTTATTGGTGGCCAGCTTGCCGCCGGTAAACGTGGCCGTGTAGTTGGTGCCGCTGGCGAACGACTGGTCGTAGCTGAACCTGGCCGACTGGGTGAGGCTGTGGGTCTCCAGGCTGTCGCGCCCCGCTTCCAGGTCCGAAGAAGTGGGCTGGATGGCGCGGCTGGAGTTGAAGGAGCCCGTGAAACGGGGATCGAACGGAGCCTGGGAGCGCAGCACCGGCACGGCCGAAGTCTGCACGTCCAGGCGCGCCAGCCACACCGTGGTGTTGCGCTGCACCACCAGCCGCACCACGTCATTGACAGTGAGGTTCAGCTTCCCGTCCTGGGCCAGCTCGCGGAGAGAGCCGGGGGCCTCGATGGTGTAGCGGAACGGACGCGTGAGGATGCTGCGGAAATACTCCGCCCTGGGAAAGGAGGGGGCGGTCAATTGCGGAACGCCGCCACCCGTCAGGGCCTGCCGGATTTCCGACTGGTCGTCGGCCCAGCCAACGGTGCAGATTAAAATCAGCGCAGCTAAAAGAACAAACCGGTGCATGACAGTTTCCCCGAATTTGTAGAATTGCGGAATGCGGATTACGGATTTCAACCTGGTTCGTTCGAAATCCCAAATCCGCAATCCGAAATCCGAAATCACTCGTAGCGGATGGCCTCGATCGGGTCCAGTTGCGCGGCCTTGCGCGCCGGATAGAGGCCGAAAATCAGGCCCACGGAAACCGAAACCGAGAAGGCCAGCAAAATCGAAGTCGGGCTGACGATGGTGGACCAGCCCGCGGTCCAGGCAATCAGCCGCGACAACCCAAACCCGAATATGATGCCCAGCAGCCCGCCGACGATGGAGATGAGGGTCGCTTCCAGCAGGAACTGCCGGACGATGTCGCGCTGGCGGGCGCCGATGGCGCGGCGCACGCCGATTTCGCGGGTGCGCTCCAGCACCGTGGCCAGCATGATGTTCATGATGCCGATGCCGCCCACCAGCAGCGAAATGCCGGCGATGGCCACCATCACGAAGTTGAAGATCATCTGGGTGCGGCGCTGCTGCTCCAGCAGGCCGGCCGGCACGATCTCGGTGAAGTCGCCGGCGGAGCGGTGGGTGGCGTTCAGGATGGCCCGCACCGCCTCGGCCGTTTCGATCGATTCGTTGGCGTCCTTCACCTTCATGTAAATGCCGTCGATCTCGTCCTTGTACATCGACTGGCTGTCCTCGAAGCGTCGGATGGCGGTGTACAGCGGCACGTAGATGAGGTGGTTGCGGTCTTCCATCTGGACGCCCTCGACCTCGCTCTGGCCACCGGCCTGGCTGGCCAGCACGCCCACCACGTGCAACCAGACGTCATTGACCTTGATGTACTGGCCGACCGCGTCGCCGTAACCCAGCAGGACGCGCTTGGCGCTGTCGCCCAGCACGCAGACCAGGGCGCCGCCTTCCAGCTCTTCGGCATCGAAGAAGCGGCCGGCGATCACCTTCATGCTGGCAATCTCCAGGAACTCCGGGGTCACGCCGAAGATGCGCGGCAGGTCCTGGGTGGTGGAGGGGAAGATCTTCGCGGGCACGAAGCGCTTGCGCGCCGAAATCAACTCCAGTTGCGGCAGGTTGTCGCGCACCGCCCGCAGATCCTTGAAGGTGAGGCCCGGCGACAGCTTCCGCACCTTCGACAGGTCGTCGTAGTTCGAAGCCTCCTTGGCTTCGACGATGATGTTGCTGACGCCGAGGGTCTCGATGAAGCTCAGGGCCTCCTGGCGCGCGCCGGCCCCGATCGACAGCATGGAAATCACCGCCCCCACGCCGAAGATCATGCCCAGCATGGTGAGCAGCGAGCGGAGCTTATGCGCCGTGAGGCTGTCCAGCCCCATTTTGAATTCGGGGCCCAGCAGGATCAGTTTTTGCAGAAATGATTTCATCTATAGAAGTCCAAGGTCCAAGGCTCAGGCTCACGGCTACCTGCCTCTTGCCTCCTGCCTAGTACCTACGGCCCACAGCCTACGGCCTACAGCCTACATCCGGTTCCCGGGGCCGCTGGCCAGCGGGTTCTTCGACTTCTTGCCCCCGGCCGCCCGCACTTCCGGATCCAGCAAGGCGATGTGCTCGCTGCCTTTCAATCCGCTGGTGATCAGGGTCTGGCTTTCACTTCTCCGTCCGGTGGTGACGGCCTGCCGGAGAAACTTCCCGTCGCTGCGGATGAACACCCACTTCTTCCCTTCCTTCTCGAAGACGGCCTGCAACGGCACGTACACCGCGTCCTGGACGCGCTCAGTAATGATCTCCACCTCGGCGCTGAGCCCCGAGCGCAGGCGGGAATCCTGCTTGGTCAGGGAGAAGACCACGTCGAACGACTTGGTGGGATCGAACGAGTATTGGCCGCGGGAAGTGATCCCCGCCAGCCGTTTGACCTTGCCCGGAAAGGTCTCGCCGGGCAGGGCATCCAGGCGGATGTTCACGTCCTGACCTTCGTTGAGGTTGCCGCGCTCGGTTTCCGGGATGCGGCCGCCGACTTCCATTTCCGAGTTGTCCACCACATCCAGAACCGTGTCGCCGCTGCCGACCGGGTCGCCCACGGCATAGTCGGGCACCTCCATGCCGGGGTACATGAAGTCCCCGCCACGATTCTGGCGGATGCCTGCCATCCCGTCCATCGGAGACCGGATGGTAATCCGGTTCAGATCGCTCTCGGCCTGTTTGGCATCGAGCGATTCGCGGTTGTAGCGCTCCTGGTATACGGCCAGGTCCGCGGCGCTGGATTTCTCGCGCGACTGGACGTCTTGCTTCTCCTGTTCCAGGCGCTTGCGCGAGGCCTCCAGCGTCAACAGGTTCTTCTTGGCGTCGATCTCGGAGACCAGCTCGTTGCGGCTCACATCGAGCTCGGCGCGGCGCACCGCGAACTCCGCCCGCATCATATCCACACGCTCGGACTGCTCACGGATGGCGGAAACGACCTGGACGCTCTTGATCTGCTGGGCTGCCTCGTTGAGCCCCCACTTGTGCATTTCTATGTGGTTCTGTACGTCGGCGGAGTCGAAGGCCAGGACAACGTCCCCCTTCTGGACCGTCGCGCCCATCTCCGGCAGTTCGGTGATCTGGAGGCCGCCGCCCATAATGGTGGGCGCGACGACCAGGGAGCTGTTGACCGCCCGCAGGTCGCCACGCGTATAGGTCTTCACCAGGAAGTCGCCGCGCCGCACCTCGACGGTCGGGATGTCGGGCCCGGCGGGCTTCAGGTAACGCGCGGCCAGCAGCCCGGCGCCGGCCAGAAAGGCAATCACAAGCAGGAATCCGATCAAGGTACGCATGGTTGTATGAGCTTTCAGCTACCAGCTTTCAGCTTCCTTACGATTTCTTTTCTTTGGCCGAGGCGGGCTCTTCCAGGGCGACGACATCGCCCGGCTGGAGGCCCTTCTTCACTTCCACCTGGGCCTCGCCCTTGTATCCGATGACGATCTCGCGGGGCTCGAAATTCCGCCCCTTCTTCACGTAGACGATGACCTTGCCGCCGCGGTCGAAGGTGGCGCGGACGGGGACCAAAACTACGTCCTTGAGGCGCTCGATGACGATGTCACCGCCGGCGCTCATGCCCGGGCGCAGTGTGGATTCGGCGCGAATGGCCGGCGCGGCGCGGGGCCCGGCGCCCGAGTCGCCGGAACGCGGTCCAGCGCCGCTGCCCGGACCGAACCCGGCCGCTCCGCCGGCGCCCATCTGCCCAACAGCCCCCATACCCTCGCCGCGCATGGCGGACTGGCCGCTTTGGCGCGGCTCACCCTCGCCGCCCTCGGCGCGCGTTTCTCTGCCACCGCGGCCTTCGCTACGGCCTTGGCCAGGGACCTCGGCGCCGCCTTCCCCACCCTCGCGCGGCCGCCGGCCGCCAAAATCTATTCCGGCGTCCTTCAGTTGCTGGATGGCCTGGGCGCGGGCCTCGCCACCCTCGCGGAATTTCTTCATCAGGTCTTCAGGATCGATGCCCTTCTCCTTGAGCTTCTTCAGCGTCTCTTCGCTCTGGAGAGGGCCGGCGCGCTTGGCCGCGCCGCCGGCGGCCTGCTGCCCTTCGCGTTCCGACCCCGGAGCGCCTTCCGGGCGGGAACCGGGTCCGCCGCCTTCCGGCGCGCCCTCGCGCCGGGAGGCCGTCGTGCGTTCGCTGCCCTCGCCGCTCCGGCGGCCGCCCTGGTCAGAAGCGCCCGTCCCGCGCTCACCGCCCCCGCCTCGCTGGCGGCCTTCGCCGCGCATGCCGTCCCTGGCCCCGGCATCGCGCCGCAACTCCGCCTTTCCGGCCTGGGCCGGGGGCTTGGGCTTGATCAACGACCCGAGTTTGCTCAAGTCCAGCTTGACCACCGCCCGAAAAGTCTTCTGCGGCGGGCGAACGGAGTAGTTGACCTGCGAGAGCGGGCTGATGGATTCGATCACGCCGGGAATCAGCACATCAGCCAGCGCATCCACCTTGACCCGGACGGTCTGGCCCGCCGAAACACGGCCGCGGTCGGTCTCTTCGATGGCCAATTCCACGCACAGGGAGTTCAGGTCGGGAATCTCGGCGATGCCGGCGCCGGGAAAGGCCCGGTCGCCGGGCTTATACTCGGGCGCCGAGCTGCTGCTGCCGCCGCCGAACATTCTGCGGCCGGCCGCACCGTTGGGCAGGACCTGCAGGATGCCGGAGATCGGCGACTTGATGGCCATGCGCTCCAGGTTCTTCTTGCTGAGCGCGACATCGGCCTCGGCTTTCTTTCGCCGCTGCAGGACGGCGTCGGCGTCGGCCGCCTGCGCGCGCTTATGCGCCAAGATTCGCGCCTTGACCTCATCGAGCGCGCGCTCGGTGTTCTTCAGCGTCAGCTTGGCCTTGCCGGCCTCGATCTCAGAGACAATCTCCTGCTTGCTGACCTCCAGCTTGGCGCGCTCGACGTTGAACTGCGCCTGCGCCAGGTCCAGGTTGTCCTGCTCGTCCTGGATGCGGTTCTGGGCCTTGAGCCGGTCCAGCTCCGCGTCCACCTGCTTGATCGCCGACATCCGCTGGTTCAGCCGGTCCTCCTGAGACGTGGTGTCCAGTTCGATGACCACGTCGCCTTCCTTGACCAGCGTGCCGGCCGGCACCAGGGAGACGATTTGAACATCGGTAAGGCTGATGGGCGCCACCAGGGTGACCGAGCGCAAGGCCTTCACCTCGCCGCGCACCTTGATCGTGATGTCGAAATCGCCCCGCACCGCCTGCGCCGTCGCCAATGAAGGAGCCGACGAGCGGACGCGCGTTACGCCGTAAACCACCGCGGCGGCCAGGAGAACCACAAACAAAAGGAACCAGCGTTTCTTAGTTCGCAGCATGGGCCCTCGCAAACAACAGGCTGGAGGCTGGAGACTGGAGACCGGAGGCAGACGGACGGCGGCCGGCTCCGCCCTCTGGCGCCCGGCCTCCAGTGGCCGCGGGCTGCGCGGCCGGGGGATTGCTGTTCGGTTGCCCGGGGGAGGTCTGTTGTTGGGCCGGAGGCTTCACGGCGGCAGCCGGCGGGAGGGCGGCCACCAGTTCGCCTTCCTGCAGTCCGTCGGTCACGGCCCAATGCGTGTCGTTGCGGGGACCAAGCTTGACGGAGCGCGCCTGTGCCGTGTCACCGTGTTTGACCCAGACGAAACCCGCCTGGCGCGACCCGGCCTGGAGCACCACGGCGCCCCGTGGCACCAGCAGCGCTTCCGGCGCCTGCTCGATGAGCACGTCCACCGAGGCGGAAATATCGGGGATCAGCCGCTGGTCGCCGCCATCGACCGCGAAGAGGGCCTGAAACGTCTTGACCACGCCCGTGCTCCCCCGGGAACTGCTGGCCTGCGCCATCGTGCCCACGTTCTGCACGCGCCCGGGTAGCAGCACGTCGGGGTAGGCGTCCAGGCGAATCTGCACCGGACCGTTGGGCCGCAGCAGGGCCGCGTCCACCTGGTTCACGCGCCCCCGCACGATCATTTCCGAGGAATCCACCACCTGCAGGAAGGGCATGCCGGGGCGCACCTGGTCGCCCTCCTGCACCGTGCCCATCGATCCGCTCCTGAAAAACGGGACGGCCACCGCCATCCCATCGATTGGGGAGTGGATGATCATGCGGTCGTAATTCATTCGGGCGCGCTCGACATAAACGCGCTGCCGCTCAATCCCGATCTCCAGCAGTTTTATGCTGGCGTCGTTGGCTTCGTCGCGGAGTCTCTGGGTCTCCCGAAGCATCTTCAGGTTGGCTTCCGCCTCGGCCAGGGCCTGCTGGTTCTTCTCCGCGTCGATCTTGGAAATGACCTCGTTGCGCTGGTTCTCGAGCCTTGCCGATTCAACTTCGTTGATGGCGCGCAGCAGCTCGGTCTTGCGCTGCTCACGTTCGACATCGATGTCCGCCCGGCGCCTGGCCATCTGGTCGTCTAGGCCGACCAAATCGGACTGAAGCTCTTCGTAGTCGTTGAGCTGAGCCTGGCGATCGAACTCGGCCAGCACATCGCCTTTCTTCACCCGGCCTCCCGACTGGGCAATGGTGACGATAGTCAGGCTCAAACCGCTCGAGCCTCTGCCCCGCCCGCCGTAAGTGCGCAGCGCCGGCGGCATGATCGAGGCAAAATGCACAGCCGCGACCGTCCCGCCCACGCGGAAGGAGCGAAGCAGCGGCCCGCGCGACACCGGAACGAAGGCCGTGGCGCCGCCCTCCGCACCCTGGGCAGGCGCCTGCCGGCGGACCTTCAACACCCAGGCCGCGGCCAGCACGGCCACCAGGATCAGCCCGCACAGCACCCAGACGGCGGCGCGCCCGCGGCGCGGGCGGCGGCGCTCCGGCTCCGGGCCGGCCACAGGCTGAACTTTCTCAGCAAGCAAAGTAGGAGATGTCATGGTCGTGATAAACTTCCGCCTACCGCAGAGTCCACCATTTTATCCGATTTCCGCTTCGAAAACGACGCCATCCGCGAAGCAGCGTGGCCAAGCCGGGCGCCCCCCCGACACTCTACGAAGCCGCCTCGTCAATCATCGCCACCATGGCCCGCTCGACCTCGCGTGCCACGGGCTCCAACTCGGGGCTGTCGAAGCCGCGCAGCATTTCGGTCGGCAGGATGGTGGCCAGCCGCGTCTTTCCGCCCTGGCGATAGATGGAAATCCGGCAAGGCAGGACCGTGGAAACGGAGGGATTCGCCTCCAGCACCTTCTTCGCCTGGAATGGGTTGCAGACCTCGTAGATCAGGCAGTCCATGTCCATCTCCACGCCCTTTTTCTTCATTGTCTCTTTCAAGTTATGAACGGTCAGCACGCCGAACTGCTGCTTCTGGGCGGCCGCCTCCAGGCACTGCCCGGCCTGCTCGGGCGATTTGGATGAGTCCTTAATATAGAGCACGGAAACACTCTCCTCTGATGAGCAGGTTCTTCGTGACGGTGCGTTCCTCGTCGCCGGGCGCCGACACCGGTACACGCCACCACCCGTTTCCTCTCATTTCTAACCCAGGTTCGCCGCTTTTTTCTCGGTGAATTGTAGCCCGTTGGTAAGGCAGTCCTGTTGTACCGCCGGCGTCCCGCCGACCGGCCTCATGTGCCGTTACGAGCGCGTAGCCAGGATCAACGGAGACGGTGACGGGGTTTCCAGCGGGCGCACGTCGTGGAAGCCGGCTTCTTTCAGCCAGGCCGCGAATTCGCCGAAGGTAAACGTGTCGCCTGCGCGGGTGTGCACCAGCATGTTCAGCGCGAACAGCAGCGGCAACGGCGGGCCGCTGCGGCCCTCGTCGGGCAGGAACTCGGCAATGGCGATCAGGCCGCCGGCCTTCATCGCCCGCCCCACCTTGGCCAGCAACAGCCGTGTGTGTTCCGCGCCTTCTGAGTGGCAGATGTGTCCCAGGACCGCCACGTCGAACTCCGGGCTGCCGAAGTCATCGGTGCGGATGTCGCCGGGGCTGAATTCAAAGCGGTCGGCGACTTGGTGCCGGCGGGCGTTGCGGCGCGTGTGCGGCAACGTTTCGGGCAGGTCGAAGGCCACCACGCGGGTAGCCGGACTCCTCTGAGCGGCCGCGATTCCCCACACCCCGGAACCGGCCGCCACGTCCAGCAGCCGCAGCGGCTCGCCGGCGTAGACGCGGTCGATCTCCTCGGCCAGGCGCCAAGCCGCGGCGCAATTCACGGCGAACAGGGGATCGACCAGCTTCTCCCAGAGGGCCACTCCCTGCTCCGGTGTGTCAACGGCGACGACCGGTTCGCCGGTCCGGATGCACTCGGTCAGATGGGCCCAGTTCCGGCTCAACTCCTCGACGTGCAGGCGAATGAAATCGCCCAGATAGCCGGGCCGGCCTGCAACGAGGAAGGCGTCGCTGTCGGGAGCCAGTCCGTAGCGCGCCTTTTCCCCGGCGCCTTTACGGGTCAGGAGCCCAATCGCCACCATGGCGTTGAGCAGCATGGCCAGGCCCCGCCGAGAGGCCCCAACGGCCTGCTCCAGAGCAGCCAGCCTGGTTTTCCCTTCGGCGATCTGGGTGAACAGACCCAGATCGAGCGCCGAACTCAGCGCTTGCGCGGGAGCAAATGCCCAGGAGAGTTCCATGAGCCGCTGGGAGCTCGGCGCCGCCTCCCGTACCGCGTCTTCCCGCGAGACTGACTTGCGAAGTTGTAGGGCCATCAATCAATAGAGACGCTGGAAACCGGCCGAAGGTGGCACCGGCAGCCAATTGCGGATTGCGGATTTCGGATTGCGGATTTCAGTCTTGCCCCCGCCGGGATTGCAGGATTGGGGGTGAAATCCGCAATCCGAAATCCGAAATCCGAAATTGCCTCCTAATCCAGGCGCTTGTGGAAGCGCAGCGCGCTGGTGCTCAAAACGATTGTCCCGATGATCAACAGCGCCAGCATTTGCGGCCACAGCAGGCGAATGCCGATTCCCTTCAAGAAGACCCCGCGCACGATTTCCATAAACCAGCGCACGGGGTCGATAAAACTGATGGCCTGGGCCAGCAAGGGCATGTTCCGAATCGGAAAGGCAAAGCCGCTGAGCATGAAGGCCGGCACGAAGAAGAAGAAGCAGGCCATGATGGCCTGCTGCTGCGTCTGGCAGACCGTGGAAATGAAGAGCCCGGCGCCGAGAGTGGTGAGCAGGAACAGCATGGCGGCGCCGAGCAGCATCAGCGCGTTGCCCCGGAACGGGATGTGAAACACCAGCAGGGCGCCGGCGGTCACCAGGGCCACGTCCAGCATCCCCACCACGCCGAACGGCAGGATCTTGCCAAGCATCAGCTCCAGGGGCTGAATCGGCGTCACCATGAGCTGCTCCATGGTGCCGATTTCCTTTTCGCGCACGATGGCCATGGCGGTCAGCATCAGCGTGACCAGGGTAATGATGTTGACCACCACGCCGGGCACGTAGAAATTGCGGCTGCGCAGATCGGGGTTGAACCAGACTCGCGTCCGGGCGCGCAGGGTGGGCATGCGAATGGCGGCCGGCTGGCCGGTATTCATGGTTGCGGCCACCAGCGCGGCGCGTTGCCGGTTGCCCAGCACCCGCCCGGCGTAGCCGGCAACGACGCCGGCGGCCTGGCCGGAGACAATGGAAGCGGTGTTGGAATTGGACCCGTCCAGCAGGATCTGCACGGTGGCGGTGCGGCCGGCATCGAGGTCACGTCCGAAACCGGGCGGCACGCGCACCACACCCTGCGCACGGGCGTAGTCGAGCACGTCCCGGACGTCCTGCTCGCCGGCGGGAGCGGCCACCACCTGGAAATGCCGGGAAGAGGTGAATTCGGCCAGCAATTCCCGGCTGGCCAGGCTGCGATCCTGGTCCATCCAGGCGATCCCGGTGCGCTCCACGTCCAGGTTCACCGCGTAGCCGAAGATGATCAACTGAATCAGCGGCGGCCCGAACAGCAGGACGCGCATGCGCGGCTCGCGGAGCGCCTGCCGGAACTCCTTTCGCACGATTTCAAGAATCCGTTTCCACATGACCGTTAACTCACCACCAAGACACCAAGACACAAAGCTTGGTGTCTTGGTGGTTCAAACTACCTTTTGGCGCATGACGCGGGTGGCGGCGACGAAGATGAGGGCCGCGTAGACGGCCAGAAACGCGATCTCCGCCGCCAGAACACCGATCCCCACTCCTTTCAGATAGATGCCCTTGATGATGGTGACGAAATACCGAGCCGGCACGATATAGGTGATGGCGCGGATCGGCGCCGGCATGTTCTCGATGGCGTACACAAAGCCGGACAGCAGGAACGCCGGCAGGAACGAAGTCAACATGCCCAACTGGTAGGCGAGCAGTTGCGAGCGCACCAGCGCCGACAGCAGGATGCCCCAGCACAGCCCGCCGAACAGGAACAGGCAGCCGGTAAAGAACAGCAGTAGCAGGCTGCCGCGCAGCGGGACCCGGAAGATGCCCACGCCCACGGTGATGGCGATCACCATGTCAACCAGGCCGACGGTGAAAAAGGCGCACAGCTTGCCGAGTACCAGTTCGGCCGGCCGTAGGGGCGTCGAAAGCAGTTGCTCCATGGTGCCCGACTCCCACTCGCGGGCGATGGTCAGCGAGGTGAGCAGCGCGGAGATGATCATCAGGATGACGGCGATCAACCCGGGCACAATGTAGTTCCTGGATTTCAGCTCGCTGTTGTACCAGACACGCAGGCGGGCCTCGACCGGCGGCCGCATCGTGCGGCCCAGCTTGAGGTTCTGGGCGCGCGCCTGCAGGGCTTGGGCATGGGCGCGCGCCACCGCCTCCACGTAGCCCAGGGCGATCGAGGCGGTGTTGGAATCGCTGCCGTCCAGCAGCGCCTGCACCTCGGCCTCCTGGTCCAGCGCCAGGTGGCGCGAGTAATCGGGGGGGATGACCAGGCCGAGCATCGCCTCGCCCCGGTCGATGCGCTCTTCGATGGCCTTCTGGCTGCCGGCATAGCCGTCCACCTGGAAAAAGCGGGAAGCCTCAAACCGGGCGATCAGCTCACGGCTTTCCGGCGTGCCGTCGGCGTCGTAGACCCAGGTGGGCACGCGATCCACGTCGAGGGAAAGCGCCCACCCGAACAGCAGCAACAGCACCAGCGGGACGGCGATGGCCATGATCAGGCTGATCGGGTCGCGCACGATGTGCAGCAGTTCCTTGCGGGCCACGGCGCGGGCACGGCGGCGATTCATCTTCGCTTCTCTTCCTCAGTCAATTGCGGCAATGCCGAATTGCGGATCGCGGATTTAGGATTGCGGATTGACTGATGCGCTACGGCCCGCAAGAAGGTTCAAGTGGCTTGCGGCACAGCGCACAGGCGCAGTCAGAGACCGGATTTGGAGAAGCAACGTTC
>JAPKYU010000720.1 GCA_026394175.1 Acidobacteriota bacterium
TGGAGCGCTGCGTGGAGATGGCGCGCAAGTACCCTGACATTGTCGTCGGCATCAAGACCGCGCACTACTGGACCACGCAGCCGTTCGACGCCCGGCCCCAGCCGTGGACGGCGGTGGACCGCGCCCGGCAGGCCGGCGAGAAGATCGGCAAGCCCGTGATGGTGGATTTCGCCGGGCGCCCTGACCGCCCCTACGACCGGTTGCTTCTCGATCACATGCGGCCCGGCGACATCCATACCCACGTGCTCGGCAAAGGGTTCGACCCGGTGGTGGACTACGATACGGGCAAGGTGTACGACTACATGTTCCAGGCGCAGAAGCGCGGCATCATCTTCGACGTGGGCCATGGAGCGGGCAGCTTCTGGTTCCGCACGGCGGTGCCCGCGCTGCACAGCGGCTTCATACCGGACTCGATCTCCACCGACCTGCACACGGGCAGCGTCAACGGCCCGGTCATCGACATGATTTTCGTCATGTCCAAGTTCCTGAACCTGGGCCTGCCGCTGGAGGACGTGATTCGCCGCTCAACGGTGAATCCGGCCAAAGAAATCGGGCGCACGGAACTCGGCCACTTGAGTGCCGGCGCGGGCGCCGACGTGGCCGTGCTCGCGCTCCGCAAGGGGACATTCGGCTTCTGGGATTGCGGGAAAGGCAAGATCACCGGCACTCAGAAGCTGGAAGCGGTTATGACGCTCCGCGACGGCGCCATCGTCTGGGACCGCGAAGGGCTCAGCATGGAAGACTGGCGGAAACTCCCCAAGCTCTACTGAGCGAATTCACCACAAAGCCACAAAGGGCACAAAGGGACACAAAGAGAACTTCTTTGTGCTTCTTTGTGTCCTTTGTGGTTAGAGATTCCCCAAGATGAAGTCCGTCATCAGGGTCCGCATGTGCTTGACCAGCAGCGGATCGACCACGCCGTGGCGCGACTTGGGATAGAGCATCAGCTCGAACTGCTTGCCGGCCCGCTCCAGCTCGTACATGAACTGGATGGTGTTCTGCATGTGGACGTTGTCGTCGATCATGCCGTGAACCAGCAGAATCTTGCCGTGCAGGTCTTTGGCGGCGTTCAGGGGCGCGCTGGCCTTGTAGCCATCGGGGTTATTCTGCGGCAAGTCCATGTAGCGCTCGGTGTAAATGGTGTCGTAGAGGCGCCAGTCGGTGACGCTGCCGCCGGCGATGCCGATCTTGAAGCTCTTGCTGTGGGTGAGGGCGTAGCAGGTCATGAAGCCGCCGAAACTCCAGCCGGACACGCCGATGCGCGCGCCCTCCACGTAGGGCTGCCGCTTCAGCCAATCCAGCCCGTCTTCTATATCGCGCAATTCCGACTCGCCGAAATGGCGGTAAAGCGGCCAGGTTGATTCCACCCCCTTGCCGCCGGCCGTGCGGTTATCGCACTGCCAGATGATGTAACCCTTCTGGGCCAGCAACTGGTACCACATGTAGGTGGTGGCGCCCCAGGAATTGCGGACGGTCTGTGAGTGCGGCCCGCCGTAAAGGAACATCATCACCGGATACTTCTTGCGCGGATCGAAATCGGGCGGCTTGAGCATCATGGCCTCCATCGGGAAGCCGTCGCGCGCCTTCACCTGCACGAACTCGGGCCTGCCCAGCTTGTACTGCTTGAGGGCCTCCAGCTTGTTCTCGTCGATCAGGCGGGCCACCGAGCCGTCGGAGCGGCAGAGGCGCACCTGCGTGGGGGTGTTGATGTCGCTCCAGGAATCGATGAACAGGGTGAACTGCGGGTTGAAGTTGGCGGAATGGCTGCCGTCGGCCGGCGTCAGCCGGGTCAGGCCGTTGCCGTCCAGCTTGATGCGGTAGGCCTGGCCGCCCAACACGCTGTGCTCGGTGCCGCTGAAATAAACCAGGCCGGCGGCCTCATCGACGCCGTGCAGGGCGCGCGCTTCCCACTTGCCCTCCGTCACCTGGCGGATCAGCTTGCCGTCCGCCGAGTAGTGACAGAGGTGGCGGAAGCCGCTGCGCTCGCTCTGCCAGAGGAACGAGCCGTCCTTCAGGAACTTCGGGTCGTCGATCACCTCCACCCAGGCCTTTGACGTCTCGTGGATGGCCGTGGTGGAAGAGCCGTCGGCAGCGTCGGCAAAATTCAAGTCCAGCCAGGTCTGCTGCCGGTTCTGGATCTGGTAGGCGACCTTGCGGCTGTCGGGCGTCCAGGCCACGCGGGAAATCAGCGGTTGCGCGGGCTCGTAGCCGGAGATGTCGATCCAGCGGGTGGGTCCGCCGGCCGCGCTCACCACGCCAAGCTGGACCTTGGGATTGGGGTCGCCCGCCTTCGGATACGGCGTTGTTTCGATGGCCTGGAAATGCGGCACCTGGTCCACCACCGTAAAGCGGTGCACCGGCCGCTCGTCCAGGCGCAGGTAGGAGATCCTGCTCGAGTCCGGGCTCCACCAGTGCCCCCTGTAATTGCCGCGCCCGTACAGCTCTTCCTGGTAGACCCAATCCAGCCGGCCGTTGAGGAAGTCGGGATCTTTCTCGCTGGTCAGCGCGCGCTCGCGATGGGTGTTGAGGTCCACCACATAGAGATTGTTGCCGCGCACGAAGCTGACCATGCGGGCGTCGGGGCTGAACTCTT
>JAPKYU010000461.1 GCA_026394175.1 Acidobacteriota bacterium
TGACCTGCTATTCTTTATGGGCGTCGTTAATTACAAGAAGAAATAGGACGTCTGCCGGGCGGGAGGGCCCGCGGCCCGCCGGCGGAAATGCATGCCAGCCGGGATACGGGCGGCGCGGAGACGCCGGCCCCGATCTTTGACAATTGAATAGCTTGACTTCGACCTGCGGCTTGCGGCTTGCGGGCTATTGTGCCCCTCGCGCCTGCCGGCAGCTTCACGCTGGTACCGAGCCACCGCGGGTTGCCGGCGGGACAAAGCGGCAGGGACCGCCGGCGCGCGCAAATGTTTTGAGACACGATTGGCTCGTTTGCCCTGTTCCAACCTGTATTAGCAGGTGGCGCCAGCCGGCCGGGTTGCAACACCTAAACCATTGAATGGACAGCGGGTAGCGGTCAACTAGAAGGGTGTTAACATCAACGGTCGCTGGCCCGCAATGCCAAGAAAACAGGCGACTTCGCCCGCAGTCGCCTGTTATTTAAGGAATAAAAGCGCGATAAATCAGGATTGGGGCGGCGTTTATGGAGCGCCGGCTCCTGCCCCGGCTTGCCGTGGGCCCCGCCCCGGCTTGCCGCGGGTCCCGCCGGCTCCTGAGGCCCGATCCCGCGGAGCGGGATCAATGAGGTAGCCAGGGGTAATCACCCCTGGTTCCAAGCGCATAACCGTTCAACCCTGAAAGGGTTGAAGAAAGCCGCGGCTTTCTCCGACCCTTTAAGGGTCGAACATGATTCTTAACGGTTTCCAGGGGTGGCTACCCCTGGCTATCGTCTTGATCCCCTTCGGGGATCTGCGCGGTACCCGCACTGAAATCGTGCTAAAGCAAGCGACATTGGGCAGGCGCCAGCGCTACAACGGGCGTTAACCTGTGGGGAGCGGCCGGAATGCGGAGTGCGGAATCTCCGAAAAAAAGGAATGGCTCCTCAGGTAGGACTCGAACCTACAACCCTTCGGTTAACAGCCGAATGCTCTACCATTGAGCTACTGAGGAGCAGGGCCGGAGCAGGGCCGGCAACTCCGGCAGTATAGCACAACCGGGGCGGCGGCCACCCAGAAACCACGAAGAGGGCGAGCGCGCGTCTCGCGCGCCGGATGTACCGCCGGCGTCTCGCCGGTAACCAGCCGGCGGCCGGAGGACGACTACCGGCGGGACGCCGGCGCTACATGCTTGCGGCGGGACGCCGCCGAGGTAGTTTTCAGGGCAGTCAAGAAAAATCGCCCTTGCTGCCCGTGTAGGCGCAGACGCCGGCGCGAGGAGAATTGACCACCGGAAGAAGCATCTCGATGCCGCAATCGTGGTCTGCGGCGCAGTCTTCGCACAGCCACGCGCCTTGCGTACACCCCAAACACTGGCTGCAAACCTCGACGGCTGGCGCGTTGTCGCACACCTCACAGACAATCGCCGGTTCATCGTTGCGCGCCAGAAGCTGTACCTTGCCGCCCGGCGTCGCTCCTCCCCGGATGCCCGCAACCTTCAGCCTCAGTTCCGTCGTCGAGCCGAAGTCATACTCGTAGGTGAAGCTCATTCTGGGCCGGAGAAGACGGCCAGCCGGCACATCCATGCCGCGGAAGCCGAGCTCGCGGTTGGCCTGACGAGCGTATGCGACGCTGGCAATTCGGAAGGCACTCATGTGCCCGCAGCATTCCAGCCAGATGTCGCGAAGGAATCGATCGAGCAACTTCAGGTGCGCGGTCGCCGGGACGGCCAGGTGCAGCCAATAAGTGCCCAGATCGCCCTCAACGACCAGGTGGAAAGAGATGTTCTCAGGCGATGAGGCGCCTGGAGAACCGCTCAGTTCTTTCGGCTGGCCACAGCCGGCCACGTGCCTGGTCATCGCCGTGCGGTTGAACTTGCCGCCGCAGGCATAGCACTTCCCCGTCGATTGGATTCTCGCCACGAAGATTCCTCCGCACCGCCATTGTGCTCGCAGTTGCCGCCTGGAGCAAAGTCCAATTGGCGGTCGGCGGCGCCCCGGATGCCGGCCGCCGGTTGCGGCGGGACCCACGGCAAGCCGGGGCAGGGCCCACGGCAAGCCGGGGCAGGCGCCAGCGGTACAATATCCTACGATTTCGCGGCCAGCCGGCCGCGCGGGGTGATGCGCTCGGCGCCGTCCAGGTAGGGACGCAGCGCCTCGGGAATCAGCACCGAGCCGTCTTCCTGCTGGTAGTTCTCGAGGATCGCCAGCCAGGTGCGGCCGATGGCCAGGCCGCTGCCGTTGAGCGTGTGCACCATCTCGGTCTTGCGGCCGCCGGCGGGCCGGAAGCGGATGTTGGCGCGGCGCGCCTGGAACGCTTCGCAGTTGCTGCACGAAGAAATCTCGCGGAACACCTCCTGTCCCGGCACCCATACCTCAATGTCGTAGGTCTTGGCCGAGGCAAAGCCCAGGTCACCGGCACACAGCTCCACGACCCGGTAATGCAGATTCAGCTTTTGCAGGATGCTCTCGGCGTCGCGCGTCATGCCTTCCAGCTCCGCGTAAGACTGGCCGGGATGCGCGATCTTTACCAGCTCGACCTTTTGAAACTGGTGCTGGCGGATCAGGCCGCGCACGTCCTTGCCGTAGCTGCCGGCCTCGCTGCGGAAACAGGGGGTGAACGCCGCCAGTTTGATGGGGAGCTGATCCGAGTCCAGAACTTCGCCGCGGAACAGGTTGGTGAGGGGGACTTCGGCGGTGGGCACCAGCCAGAAATCGTGCCCCTCGAGCTTGAACAGGTCCCCGGCGAACTTGGGCAACTGGCCGGTGCCGAACAGCGCGGCCGAATTCACGATGAACGGCGGCAGCACCTCGGTGTAGCCATTCTGACGCGTGTGCACGTCGAGCATGAAGTTCTGCAAGGCGCGCTCCAGCTTCGCGCCCAGGTCCCAATAAACGGCGAAGCGCGCCCCGGTGATTTTGGCGGCGCGCTCGAAATCCAGGATGCCCAGCGCCTCGCCCAATTCCCAATGGGGCTTGGGTGTGAAAGAGAACTCGGGCCTGGTTCCCCAGCGCCGCACTTCGGGGTTGTCCTCGGGCGTCGAGCCGGCGGGCGCCGATTGGTGCGGAACGTTGGGGAGCCCGGCCAGCAGCTCATGCAAGTCAGCGTCCAGTTTTTTCGCGCGCTCGTCGAGTTCCTTGATCCGGTCGGACACCTGCTTCATCTCGGCGATCAGCGCCGAGGCATCCTGCTTGTTCTTTTTGAGGCGCGCGATTTCGTCGCTGGCGGTGTTGCGGCGATTGCGCAAGGTTTCCACCTCGGTCAGCGAGCGGCGCCGCTCGGCGTCCAGCTCGCGGAAGCGGTCCAGGCCGGCGGCAGCGTTCGGGCCGCGCAAGGCCAACCGGCGGGCGACTAGGTCGAGGTTCTCGCGGACGTAGTTCAAGTCGAGCATCGCTTGTTCAATTTAACAAGTCCAAAGTCCAAAGTCCAAGGTCCAAGGGTCCAAGGGTCCCAAGGTCACGGACCCTTGGACCTCCCTCCCGCCTGTGCTAGCCTCAAAGAGATATGCGAGCGCTCTTCTGTGTGATTGTGGCGGCGCTGCTTGTTGCCGGGTGCTCGCGGCAGGCGCAGCGTAGCGACAAAGCCGACATCGAAAAGGCCATCCGGCAATACATTGCCGCCAAGCCGGGGCTGGCGGGCGGCGGGATGTCCGTCGATGTGAAGCAGGTGGAGTTTAAAGGCGACAAGGCGGAGGCCGACGTACAGTTCCAGGCCAGGTCGAACCCGGAGGCCAGCATGGTGATGCGCTACACGCTGAAGCGGACGGGGTCGGGCACCTGGGCGGTGGAAAGCGGGAAGTTAGCCGCCTCGGCGCAGCCGCAAGGGCACCGGCCGATGGGTGGTGAAGCGCCGCCGCAGGGAATGCCGGCCGACGGCATGGCCTCGCCGCACGGGATGCCGCCCGCCCAGCCGGCGCATCCGCCGGCTGCCGCCAAGCAAGTCCCGGAGAGCACGCCGAAACGCTGACCATGCCCGGCCCACGCCACATCGCCGTCATCGGGGGAGGTCCGGCCGGAGCTTTCGCCGCCGCCGAGCTGGCCGCCGGTGGCTGCGCGGTTACGCTGCTGGATGAAAAACTGGCCTGGGAGAAACCGTGCGGCGGCGGGCTGACGCCCAAGACGCTGGCCCGCTATCCCTTCCTGGGGCAGAACGGGCGGCCGAAGAAGATCGTCCGCAAGGCAGTCCTTCGGGCCGCCAACGGAAGCACGGTTCAGCTTGCTTTTCCCGATCCCTTCCTCATCTACTCGCGATACGAGCTGAACAGCCTGATGCTGGAGCGGGCCGCGCATGCGGGCTGTGAATTGGTCCGCGACCACGTGGCCGGAATCGAGCGCACGGCGGCGGGCTGGCGGTTGCGCGGACGCGGGCGGGAATACACGGCTGATTTCCTGGTGATTGCCGCAGGCGTTCGGGCTTCATTTGCCGGCCCGATCGGACCGCAGCAGCCTGGCGACCTGGGCTGCGCCGTCGGCTACTACCTTCCCAGGACGCAAGACCACCTGGAGGTACATTTCCTCAGGCGCCTGCATGGTTACTTTTGGATCTTTCCGAGGACGGACCACGTCTCGATCGGGCTTTGCGGAAAGTACCTGGCGGAGCCGGCCGCGCGCATGAGGCAGCGCCTGGAGCGGTATATGGAGGAGCGGGGCATCTCGCGGGCGGGCGCCGAGTTCTACGCGCACCTGCTGCCTGCTTTGGCGCCAGGGTCGTCGTGGAGCCGCTCGTGCGCCGGAGAAGGGTGGGCGGCGGTGGGCGATGCCGCCGGGCTTGTCGATCCGATCACCGGGGAAGGGATTTACTATGCCTTGCGCTCCGCCGAAGAGCTGGCCGCCTGCTGTCTGGAGGGCTGCCCGCAGCAGTACCCGGCGCGGTTGCGCGCCGCCTGCGGTATGGAACTCGAGTTGGCGGCGCGGCTGGCGGAGCGGTTCTATCACGACACGTTCCTCGGCGGACGAATCTGCACGCGCATGGTGCAGTTCGCGCGCTACAGCCCGTTGTTTTACCGCCTGGTGCTGGACCTGTTTGCCGGCCGCCAGCCGTACGGCGGGCTGAAAGAGCGCGTTTTTTCCGGCTTGAACACCGGCCTGCGAGAAATCGCGGTCAGCATGTTGCGCGGGAGCCGATTAACCACGGATGAACACGGATGAAGTCAGGCTGTGGGCTGTAGGCCGGAGGCTGTAGGAAAGATCATAATTGCCTACAGCCTGCCCGAGGGCACTGTGAAGCATGACCGTTCTTCCGAGATTTTCCAGCGCGCCCGGCGACTGATTCCGGGCGGCGTGAACTCGCCGGTGCGGGCCTTCCGCGCGGTGGGCATGGAGCCCATCGTGATCGGGCGCGGCGCCGGCGCGCACGTCTGGGACGCCGACGGCAACCAGTACATCGACTACCTCGGCTCGTGGGGGCCGCTGCTGCTGGGGCATTGTCACCCGGAGGTGATCGATGCGGTTCGCGCGGCGCTCGATCGCGGCACCAGCTTCGGCGCACCCACCGAGCAGGAGGTGGATCTGGCCCAGCTTATCCGCGAGGCCTTCCCGTCGATGGAAAAAGTGCGCCTGGTGAATTCGGGCACTGAGGCCACCATGAGCGCCATCCGCGTGGCGCGCGGCTTTACCGGGCGGACAATCGTGGTGAAGTTCGAAGGCTGCTACCACGGGCACGTGGACGCGCTGCTGGTGAAGGCCGGCTCCGGAGTGGCCACGCTATCGCTGCCCGATACGGCGGGCATCCCGGAGGATGTGACTCGCCATACCATCGCTCTGCCGTTCAACGACACGGATGCGCTCCGCGATGCCTTCCAGCGCCGGGGCGGGGAAGCGGCCTGCGCCATCGTCGAGCCGGTGGTGGGCAACATGGGCTGCGTGCCGCCGGCGCCCGGCTTCCTGGAAGAGCTTCGCCGGCTCACGCAGCAGGCCGCGGCGGTACTGATCTTCGACGAGGTCATGACCGGCTTCCGCCTGGATTATGGCGGCGTGCAGCGGCTCACCGGCATCGTGCCGGACATGACCACGCTGGGCAAGGTGATCGGCGGGGGGTTGCCGGTGGGCGCCTACGGCGGCCGCGCCGACATCATGGCCCAGGTGGCGCCGGAGGGGCCGGTGTACCAGGCGGGTACGCTTTCGGGCAATCCGCTGGCGGTGGCCGCCGGCATCGCCATGCTGAAGGTGCTCGGCCGCGATCCGGGCTTGTATACGCGGCTGGACCGGCTGACCGAGCAGCTTGCCGGCCGCCTGCTGGAAGAGGCCGGACGCGCGGGCGTCCCCGTCACGCTCAACCGGCGCGGCTCCATGTTCACCGTTTTCTTCACGCCGCGGCCCGTGACCGATTACGCCTCGGCCAAAACCAGCGACACGGCGGCCTTCGGCGCCTTCTTCCGGGCCATGCTGGAGGCGGGCGTGTACCTGCCGCCATCGCAGTTCGAAGCGGCCTTCGTTTCGACGGCGCACACCGACGCCGATGTCGAGGCCACTGTGCGAGCCTCGCGCGGCGCGTTTGAAGCTGTGGCGCACAAGTAATCACGAAGCCACAAAGGCACAAAGGTACAAAGAAAGACCGCATATGGAATTGCAGCCGGGACTGAGCCACGAGTTCACGCTGCGGGTGGAACACAAGCTGACGATCCAGAGCCGGGATTCCCAGCTTCCCGCCGTCTATGCCACGCCGGCCATGATCTGGGCGATGGAGGAAGCGGCGGCGTGCGCGGTGCAGCCGGCCCTGCCGCCCGGCAGCATCACGGTCGGCACGGCCATCCACGTCGAGCATCTTGCCGCCACGCCCGGGGGAATGCAGGTGACCGTACGCGCCGAACTGACGGCCGTCAATGGGCGCTTGCTGGAATTTCGGGTGGAGGCCCGCGACGAGCGCGAGTTGATCGGCCGGGGCACGGTCAACCGCGCCGTTGTCGATCTCGCCCGGTTCAACGCCAGGCTGCAAAAGAAAGTCCGACCTTAATCAGAGCCGCGAGCGTAAGCGAGCGGGTGCTCGCGCAGCGCCGCCGTCCAGGTGCAGCGGGAAGTTCGTGCTGCGCTGGCACCCGCTCGCTTACGCTCGCGGCTCTGTTGCTTTTGTTATGATTGCGGGTTACTTTTTCTGCGACGGAGCGAACATGCGTTCATCAACTATTACACAGGGAATGGACCGGGCGCCGGCGCGCGCCATGCTGAAAGCGATCGGGCTGACCGACGAGGATCTGTCGAAGCCCATGGTCGGGGTGGCGAACACCTGGACCGAAATCGGCCCGTGCAACTATCACCTGCGCGAGCTGGGCGCCAAGATCAAGGAAGGGATCCGCGCGGCGGGCGGCACGCCGCTGGAGTTCAACACCGTCAGCGTCTCGGACGGCATCACCATGGGCACCGAGGGCATGAAGACCTCGCTGATCAGCCGTGAGCTGGTGGCCGACTCGATCGAGCTGGTGGCGCGCGGCAACTTCTTCGACGCCCTGGTGGCCATTTCCGGCTGCGACAAGACCATCCCGGGCACGGTGATGGCGCTGTGCCGGATGAACATCCCCTCGCTCATGCTTTACGGCGGCCCGATCCTGCCGGGCAAGTACGAAGGGCGCGACCTCACCATCCAGGACGTGTTCGAGGCCGTGGGGGCGTGCGCCGCCGGCCGTATCACCGACGGCCAGTTGCGGGCCATCGAGGATACGGCGTGCCCGGGCGCGGGCGCCTGCGGCGGCCAGTTCACCGCCAACACCATGGCCACCGCCTTCGAGATGCTGGGCATCTCGCCCATGGGCAGCGCCATGGTTCCCGCCGTCTCCCCCGAGAAGCTGCACGTGGCCTTCGAGTGCGGCAAGCTGGTGATGCAGCTTCTTGGCCGCGGCATCGTGCCCAGTCAGATCATTACGCGGCGGTCGCTGGAGAACGCCATCGCCTCGGTGGCGCTCACCGGCGGATCAACCAACGCCGTGCTGCACCTGCTGGCCGTGGCGCACGAGATGGGCCTCCCGCTGGAGATCGACGATTTCGACCGCATCAGCGCGCGCACGCCGCTGCTGGCCAACCTGAAGCCCTGGGGCCAATACGTCGCCAATGACATGTACCTGGCGGGCGGCATCGGCGTTATCGCCAAGCGGCTGCTGGAAGCCGGGCTGCTCAACGAAAACGAGATGACCGCCACGGGGCGGACCATCGGCGAAGAGGCCCGCGCGGCCAAGGAAACGCCCGGGCAGAAAGTGGTGCAGCCGCTCTCCGCGCCCCTGTCACCGCACGGCGGCTTGGTCATCCTGCGCGGCAACCTGGCGCCCGAGGGCTGCGTGATGAAAATCGCCGGCAAGAAGACCATGCTGTTCCGTGGCACGGCGCGCGTGTTCGACCGGGAAGAGGACGCCATGCAGGCCGTCCAGCAACGCCAGATCAAGGCGGGCGATGTGGTCGTCATCCGCTACGAAGGCCCCAGGGGCGGGCCGGGCATGCGCGAGATGCTGGGCGTCACCGGCGCCATTGTCGGCCAGGGGTTGGGCGAGTCGGTGGCGCTGATGACCGACGGCAGGTTTTCGGGCGCCACCCACGGCGTGATGGTCGGGCACGTGGCGCCGGAGGCGGCCGCAGGCGGCCCCATCGCCGCCATCCGCGACGGCGATACCATCGTCTTCGACGTGCACCAGCGCCGGCTCAACCTGGAAGTGCCCGAGGAGGAGCTGCGGGCGCGCCTGGCTCAATGGAAGCCGCCCGAGCCACGCTACACCAGCGGGGTCATGGCCAAGTACGCGAAGCTGGTGGCGCCCGCCTCCCGCGGCGCCGTCACCGGGTGAAGGAATCTCGGATTGCGGATTTCGGATTGCGGATTTCAGACTGGGGTGAATTCCGCAATCCGCAATCCGCAATTCCCAATTGCCGGAGCGTCTTTGTGGCTCATTTCAGCATCTAAGCAAGAGATGCTGATTGTGAACGTGGTGGGCGCCCGCCCCAATTTCATGAAAATCGCTCCCGTGGTCAAGGCCATGTGCCGCGCCGGCCTGCCGCAGGTGCTTGTCCACACCGGCCAACATTACGACGAGCGCATGTCGCACCTGTTCTTCGAGCAGCTTGAAATCCCGGCGCCCGACCTTAACCTGGAGGTCGGTTCCGGCAGCCAGGCCCTGCAGACCGCGGAAATCATGCGGCGGTTCGAGCCGGTGGTCGTTGAGCGGCGGCCGGACCTGGTGGTGGTGGTCGGCGACGTGAATTCCACGCTGGCCTGCGCGCTGGTGGCCGCCAAGCTGGGCATCGCGGTGGCGCACATCGAGGCCGGCCTGCGCAGCTTCGACCGCACCATGCCGGAAGAGATCAACCGCGTGGTCACCGACACGCTCTCCGACTTTCTCTTTGTCAGCGAGCGCAGTGGCGTGGAGAACCTGAGGCACGAGGGTGTACCGGATCACAAGGTCCACTTTGTCGGCAACGTGATGATCGATACGCTGCTGCGGCATCGCCAGGCGGCGGCGCACAGCGACATACTGCGGCGGCTGGGGATGGACTCCGGCGCGCCGTTCGCCCTGGTCACGCTGCACCGGCCGTCGAACGTGGACGATCCGGAGAAGTTGCGGGCCCTGCTTCGCGCCCTGGGCGAGTTGGCGCGCGACCTGGCGGTCGTCTTTCCCATCCACCCGCGCACCCATAAGAACGCGCTCGAAGCCGGCCTCGAACCTGAGCTGGCCCGCCTGCTGATCACCGAGCCGTTGGGTTACCTCGAATTCCTGCACTTGATGAGCAACGCCAAGATGGTCATTACCGATTCCGGGGGAATTCAGGAAGAGACGACGGTGCTGGGGGTGCCGTGCCTGACGGTGCGGGAAAACACCGAGCGGCCCGCGACCATCGAGTGCGGCACCAACCGGCTGGTTGGGACCGACCCGACCGCGATGCTGGCGGCCGCGCGCCAGGCGCTCAATGGCCGCCGGCCGTCCGGCCGCCTGCCGGAGTTGTGGGACGGGCACGCCGCCGAGCGCATCGTCGACATCCTCGCGCAGCAGTTCCTGGCCAAAGCCGCGTGACAACAGTAAGCAGTAGGCAATGAGCTGTAGCGCCTGCCTACCGCCTCCTGCCTACCGCTTCTCGTAGACTGTCTCGCCGCCCAGGACCGTGCGCAGCACCTCGGTCTTCAAGATGTCGGCGGGCGGGAGGGTCATGACGTCCCGCGACAGCATCACGAAGTCCGCCAGCTTCCCAACTTCCAGCGAGCCCTTTTCGTTCTCCTCGAAGGCCGCGTAAGCGGCATCGAGCGTGAAGCTGCGCAGCGCTTCCTCGCGCGACAGGCGCTGGTCGGGGAACCAGCCGTTGGGCGGATTGCCCTTGTGGTCCTGGCGGGTGATGGCCGCGTACAGGCCCCACAGCGGGTTGGGGGATTCCACCGGGAAATCGGAGCCGTTCGCCAGCCGCGCCCCGCTCTTCAGAACTGACTGCCAGGCGTAAGCGCCCTTGACGCGCGTGGGTCCGACGCGCGCTTCCGCCCAGGGCATGTCGGAGGTGGCGTGCGTGGCCTGCATGGAGGCGATGACGCCCAGCCGCGCCAGGCGCGGGATGTCCTCCGAGGCCAGAATCTGGGCGTGCTCGATGCGGAAGCGGTGATTGCGGAGGAATTCCTTGCGCGCCAGCAGGGCCGCCTCGTAAACGTCGAGCACCAGGCGGTTGGCGCGGTCGCCGATGGCGTGCGTGTTCACCTGGAAGCCGCGGTCGAGCGCGCGGTCGCAGACCCGCTCGAACTCGCCGGCCGAGAGCATAATCAGGCCGCGGTTGCCCGGCTCGTCCGAATACGGCTCCAGCAGGGCGGCGCCGCGCGAGCCGAGCGCGCCGTCCACCATCATCTTGATGGAGCGCACCGTCAGGCGGCCGCCGCCATAACCGATTTCCGGGCCGCGCTTGAGGTACTCGTCGAGCGTGCCGCCGGCGCCGCCGATCATCGCGTAGGTGCGGAGCGGAAAGCGCTTCTCCTCGATCAGCTCCTTGTATGCCGTGATGACGTTCATGCCGGCCCCGGCGTCGTGGACGCCGGTCAGGCCCAGGCGGGCGCACTCGCGGGCCGCGCGCTCCAGCGCCTCCTTCAATTGCTGGGGGGTGAGGGGCGGAATCTTCGAGCCCACCAGGCCCTGGGCGCGGTCGATCAACACGCCGGTGGGCTGGCCGGCCGAATCGCGGATCAGCCGCCCGCCGGACGGGTCCGCAGTGGAGGCCGTGATGCCGGCCAATTCCATGGCCTTGCGGTTGACCCAGCCGGCATGCCCGTCGACCCGGGTCAGATAGACCGGATTGTTGGGGGCTGCGGCGGTCAACGGAGCGTGCGTGGGGAACTCCTTGCCCGGCCACTTGTTCTGGTCCCAACTGCGCCCCTGGATCCATTCGCCGGGCTGCCGCCGGGCGGCTTCGCGCCGCACCAGCTCGGCCGCCGCCTCGGGACTCGCGACTTCGCGCAAATCCAGGCTCGCCAGGCTCTCTCCGAGCCCGAGCATGTGGACGTGGGCATCGATCAGGCCGGGAAGCACCGTTCGCCCGCCGGCATCGACCACGCGGGTGTTCGGCCCGGCCAGCGCGCGCACCTGCTCGTTGCTGCCGACCGCTACCAGCCGGTCGCCCCGCACGGCCAGCGCCTGCGCCTTCGGCTGCCGCGGGTTCACCGTGTAGATATTGCCGTTGACCAGGATCCAATCGGGCGCTTGTGCCATCATCATTGCCGCCAGAACCAGCGTCATCATGCCCGTATTTGAACACAGACGGCAGGCCGCAGGCTACAGGCAGTGCCGCCTGGTTATGTAGTGGCGACCCCGCTTGGCGGGGTCGCCATGGGGATTCCGAAAAAAGAGGCCGAGATGGTGTATCCTAGCCGCTGCCCGGGAAGCCGGAAGCGCTTGCGGTCCCGGTGAAGCAAGGGGCGCACAAGGAGGAGGGCAACGAAATGATAAACCGCCGGCGATTTCTGCAAACAGGCCTGCTGGCCGGGGGCGCCGTGGCTGCCGGCTCGCTCCGGTTTTTCCCCGTGCAGGCGGCCGCCAAGGCTCGCCAGGCGAGCGATCCCATCATCCTGGGGCCGGACAAGATCAAGCTGGCGCGCATGGCCATCGGTACGGGGACGGAGGGCGGCTCGGTGCAGAGGAAGTTGGGCGTGCAGGGGCTGGCCGACCTGCTGCATTTCGGCTACGACAACGGCCTCATCTTCTGGGACACGGCCGACGGCTACAAGACGCACCCGCACGTCCGCGAGGCGCTCACCCGGGTTCCCCGCGAGAAAATCACGCTGCTGACCAAGACGCGGGCGCGCACCGCCGAGCAGATGAAGGCCGACCTGGACCGCTTCCGCCAGGAGCTGAACACCGACTACCTGGATATCGTGCTGCTGCACGCCTGCAGCACGCCGGACTGGCCCGAGACGCGCAAGGGGGCCATGGAGGTGCTGGCCGAGGCGCGCCAGAAGGGCGTGGTGCGCACCCACGGCGTCTCCTGCCACTCGATTGACGCGTTGCGGACCGCCGCCCGCACGCCCTGGGTGCGCGTGGACCTGGCGCGCATCAATCCGGCCGGCATGCTGATGGACGCCGATCCGAAAACCGTGATCGAAGTTCTGCGGGAGATGAAGGCCGCGAGCAAAGGCGTCATCGGCATGAAGATCCTCGGAGAGGGCGGGCTGCGCGACCGCGTCGATGAGGCGCTGGGGTTCGCGCTGTCGCTCGATTGCGTCGATTGCTTCACCATCGGGCCGGCCAACCGGCAGGAGCTTCAGGACCTGATCAAGCGCATTCCGGCGGCGGCGGGTTTGGGGGG
>JAPKYU010000683.1 GCA_026394175.1 Acidobacteriota bacterium
GCGCACGACGTGTAATGTTGCGGCCAGGTCGCCGTACAACTTCTTCGATTCGGCCGGGAAGGGCTGCGACGGGCCGGGGACCACCTCCTTGATCCAGACGGCCTGCACCTGTTTGGGGGTGACAGCGGCGGCGCTCAGCCGCTGGTCGACGATCTTCCAGTAGTTGGAATTGGGGTCGGCCTGCACGCTGGAGGCCTGCCCGCCGACACAACCATTGACCGTGACCAGGCGGGGGTTCAAGGCGGAGTCTTGGGCGGCAAGTTTCTGAAACGCGGGGAACTCCATGTTGGGATTGGAGAAGCCCACCGCCAGCAGCACGATCGTGCCGTCCGGCGCCTGGCGGCCCTCGCCGTCCAGCGGCGCGATCTGGCTCGCGATTCCCAGCCCGGCCTTCAGATGCTCGGGCGGCGGCGCATTGTTGCCGCCGGGATACAAGCCGCCCTGTTCCCCTTTGTAGTTGCCCGCGCCCAGGTCGGTCAAGGGGATGAGCCCGACCGACGATTGCGGCGTATGATCCTTCAGGTATTGTTGGCGGCGCTGCTCGGCCTGCTGGGCATTGACCTGTTGCAGCCGCTGTTTTTCCTCGGGCGTCAACTGCTCGCCGCTCTGCACCTTCCTCCGGATCTCGCTCAAATCCGGAGTCTGCCTTTGGGCCGGCGCCTGGAGCAACGTCGCCTCGCCTGCCGGCGGCAGCATCGCGATCAGCAACAACCAGCACGAATGTCTCATGAATTCCATCCTGTTGTATTCAGCGCGGGAACGTGCGCCGCCCTTTTCGGTACGAGTTTACGGCTTTACTTGCCGTAAAGCGATGCCCGCAATGACGGCGGCCTTAGGGGCTGCGGTTTTCAGGACGGCGTTGCGGCCAGGTTGCCGCGCAGAGACAAGAATGCCAGCCGGGCTCGCGGCAACAACGCCGCGCGACAGGCGGGCCATGGGATGCCACGGCCGCAGGTGACGGGCCGCGGGTAATTCGTTTACCAGCCGCCCGCCACCTGCGACCGAGGACCTACATCTTGAGGGCGAATTCGCAGACCGAGCAGGAACGGTACATCCCACCGGCGATGCGCAGCTCGCGGCTTTTCATGCGCTTGACAACGCGGGTGGGTTTCCCGCACTCGGGGCAAGGCACCGCGTTCGGATCTTCCAGCCTCGTCCGGTCTGCGGTCTTGGCAATTTTCGGTCCAGCCATATGGTTACTCCTCCTCGCCGGGGCACAGGCCTGCCGCGCACCAGCGTTGTATATGCTTTATTGAGTTCAGGAATCCGGGTCCCGAAGACCCTTCCCGCCTGGGACCCGCAAGGCAAGTCACCCAACTTGGTTCTTTAGCACTTTACCATGCCGGGGCCGTTGTATCAATGCTTTTGATGCGCGAACCGCCCCGGAAAGGTGCAAAAAATGAAACCTCACGGGCGGGGCCTGGTGGGCAGGCCGAACACGCGGGCCAGGATGAGGTCCAGGGCGCGCTCGGGGAAAACCGAGCGCACCAGCTTCAAGGCGCGCGTCTGCCAGGTGACGGGATAGCGGGTAGCGGGCCGGCGGGCCACGGCGGCGCGCACGATAGCCTCGGCCACCGAGGAGGCGGGGGCCGCCCCCACTTGCGAGCGGCGCGCGCGGCCCTCGATGGCGGACCGCAGGAACTCGTACGGCGTATCCCGGCGGCTGAGCAGGCGTGCGGCGCGCGCCAGCGAGTTGTCGGCAAAGCGCGTGCGAATCGGCCCCGGCTCCACCTGCACCACCCGGATGCCGAACGGCGCCAGCTCCAGGCGCAGGGTGTCGGAGATGGCCCGCAGCGCGAACTTCGTGGCGCAGTAAGCGCCGCTGAACGGCGTGGCCACGTGCGCCACCACCGAGGTGATCATGATGATGCGCCCGCCGCGGCGCTCGATCATGCCGCCCGGCCCGTTGGTCACCAGCCGGGTCAGCTCCATCAAGCCGAAGACATTGGTCTGGAACTGCTCCAGCCATTCCTCCTGAGACAACTCCGTCAGCGGGCCCGCCTGCCCGTAGCCGGCGTTGTTGACCAGCACGTCCAGCGGCGCCCAACGCCGCGCCGCTTCCACCGCCGCCCGCATGGATTCGCGGTCGGTCACATCCAGCCGAAGCACTTGGACGTTGCCGGAGCGAAGGTCTTCGATGGCGGCCAGGTTCCGGGCCGTCGCCGATACCTGGTGACCGGCGCGGGCGAAGGCCTCCACGGCCGCCCGGCCGATCCCCGATGAACAGCCAGTGATCAGAACATGCATATCAGGCTGAAGGCTGGAGGCCGGAGGCTGGAGACTGGAAGTTACCCTCCAGCCTCCGGCCTCCAGCCTCCAGCCTAATCAAAACCGGTTTCCGGGCCGGGCCTCGAGTTGCACCGAAACATCGAGGCGCTTCTTACCGCGGAAGACCGTTACTTTGACTGTGTCGCCGACGCGCTTGTTTTCCACGCGGCGAAGCAGGTCTTCGCTCTGGATCGTCGGCT
>JAPKYU010000279.1 GCA_026394175.1 Acidobacteriota bacterium
AGTCCCGAGGTGCAGCGCCACGTCGAACTCCAACCCTGGATCCTGCCAGCCATGGTGGCGGAGCAGCCACGGAACCAGCGCCAGGTGCGCGGTGCTGGAAATGGGAAGGAATTCGGTGATGGCTTGAACGATTGCCAGAACGACGGCTTGGTAAATCGGCATAGTGACGAGTGACAAGTGATGAGTGCCAAACTCGTCACTCGTCACTTGTCACTGCTTTCTCAGGGCCACCTGAATGTCCGAGTATACCCCGACGTTGTTCTGCAGCGACCAGATAAGGCGCTCGGCGCGGACCCGCCAGAGAATCCCGACCGGGTCCCGGGCAAGCTGCTCGCTGGCGGCCAGGGCCTTGGCCTTGTGCTCGACGGCTTTTTCGGGGCTGAAGTACGCCTTGTCTTTGGCCAGGTAGATCTCGACCAGCGCCGCGTGGCGGTACGCGATAGCGTAGCGGGCCTCGGCGGCGTGGACCGAGTTGGGGTATTGCTGGAGGTAATCGGAGATCAGGCCGACTTCGGCGGCGGGGCAGCCGGGTGTGCCGTCCCAGTGCTCGCAGAGGCTGTTGCGGAGCAGCAGAAACGCGGCGCGGGCGGCGGCGGGGGTCTTGGCATAGGTGCGGGTGACGGCGGCCAGATCCGCCAGCGAGCCTTTGTCCGAGGGCGCGCCGGTCTGCCGGATTTCGGCCTGCCAGGCCAGCTCAGCGGCGCGGAAGGCGGCTTCGGCGGCATACGGACCGGCGGTGGCGAGCGCCGCCGCCATGCGAAACAGGCGCGCGGCTGCCTGCCAGGAATCGAGGGAATTCGATTCTGCCATGCTGTCGGCGGCCTCAAACAGCAGCGCCGCCGCGTGCGGGTTTTCATCCAGCACGATCAGGCCGTTGGCCAGCGTCCAGCCGGCCTTCTGGTTGGGCAGGGAGATCTCCAGCAGGTCGCCCTGGCGCCCGGTCACGGTGACTTCTTCACCGATGGTGAGGCGGCCGATGGCCTTGCTCCGCAGGCGCGCTTCGCGGTACAGCCGCTGGTTGTTGGTGACTACGGCCCGCCCCGCCATCGCCGCGGCGCCCGCGGTGGGGGTCAGCAGCCAGACAACGAGGGACACCAGAACACTCTTGCGGACGTCCATTGCCGGATTCGAGGAAAATCGCCGTCTTTCAGCTTAAGCAACTCGTTCTCGATGCGCAAGGCCGCCTGGACGTGCATGTGCCATTTCGGTAATCGAAGCTGTCAGCTACCAGCTATCAGCTATCAGTTCGGAGGCCGCATCGTGGCGGTTGGACTTTGCGGCGGCTGGATGGTATATAGAAACGCTATGAAGACGACATGGCTGCTGAGCCTCTCATTGTTGCTCGCGCTTTCGGCGCTCGGCGCCGAGGAGCCGGGGTTCGTGACGCTGTTCAACGGCAAAAACCTGGATGGCTGGGTGCTGATGGGTGGCAAGGGGTCGGGATACGTGGTCGAAGACGGCAAGATCGTTTGCCCGGTGGATGGCGGCGGCAACCTGTATGCCGTGAAGGAATACGCGAACTTCATATTTCGCTTCGAGTTCAAGCTGGCGGAAGGAAGCAACAACGGCGTGGGAATTCGCGCTCCGCTCGAAGGCCGCGCTTCCCGTGAAGGCATGGAAATCCAGATCCTGGATGACGATTCGCCCAAGTACGCCAAGTTGCGCCCGGCTCAGTACTGCGGCTCGATCTACGACGTCATCCCGGCCAAGCGCGGCTTTCTGAAGAAAACCGGCGAGTGGAACCAGGAGGAAATCACCGCCCGGGGCCGTCGCATCACGATCATGCTGAACGGCGCCACCATCGTGGACGCGGACCTGGACTCGGTCACCGACCCGGAGGTGTTGAAGAAACACGTTGGGCTGGCGCGGACCGCCGGGCACATCGGGTTCCTGGGCCACAACACGCGGGTGGAGTTCCGGAACATCCGGGTGAAGGAGCTGCCGTAGGATTATTGCGGATTTAAGCCCGCTTGAAATCCGCAATCCGCAATCCGAAATCCGCAATCAGGTCCGTGATGGTGAAGAAGCTCGCGATTCATGGAGGGGAGAAGCTGCGGCGGCGGCCGTACCCGCCGTGGCCGGAGTTCGACGAGCGCGAACGCCAGGCCCTCGAGCAGGTGCTCGGCAGCCGCTGCTGGTTTGCCGGCATGCGCGGCGGCGACCCCGGCACGCGGGTGGCCGAGTTCGAGCGGAAATTCGCCGACTACCACGAAGCCGCCCACGGGATCGCCTGCGCCAACGGGAGTGTGGCCATCGAGATCGCCTTGCGCGCCGCCGGCATCGGCCCCGGCTGTGAGGTGATTTGCCCGGCACTCACCTTTATCGCCACCGTGGGCGCGGTCTTGCAGGCGGGCGCCGTGCCGGTGCTCGTCGATGTCGATGCGGAAACCTATTGCATCGATGCGGCCCTGGTCGAGTCGGCCATCACCGAGCGCACCCGCGTGGTCATCCCCGTGCACTACGCCGGCCACATGTGCGACATGGATGCCATCATGGAACTGGCGGGCCGCCACAACCTGGTGGTGGTGGAAGACGCGGCGCATGCTCACGGCGCGCTCTGGCGCGGCCGCCGTGCCGGCTCCATCGGCCATCTCGGCACCTTCAGTTTCCAGCAGAGCAAGACCATGACGGCGGGCGAGGGCGGCATCATCACCACCAACGAT
>JAPKYU010000537.1 GCA_026394175.1 Acidobacteriota bacterium
GCACGCGTGATCTGGCCCTTGTAGGCCTCGTCCATGCTGATGCCGTTCTTGTTGATGGTCTGGCCGGTGGCGCGGTCCATCTCCACGCGCGACTTCATGTAGTCGTTCATGGCCTTCACTTCCGCGCTCCGCGCCACGGCCAGGTCGCGCTGCGCCTGGATCACCAGGAAGATGGTCGAAGCACCGAGCTGGAACTTCTTCTGCTCGGCGTCCAAGGTCTGCTCCTGCAGGAAGCGCTGCTTCTGGGCGGCTTCCAGCCGGGCGCGGTTCTGCTGCAGGGCGATGACCGCGTTCTGCACCTCGACGCGCACCGCGTTCTCGAGCTGCCGCAGCCGGATCACCGCCTGGCCGTTTTCAAGCTGCGCCTGGGCGGCATCGGCCTGCGCGGAACGGTTGCGCAGCGGGATGCTGAGCTGCAGGCCGAAGGCGTAGTCGGGGAAATCGGAGCCAAACGACTGACCCAGCACGTTGCCCAATCCGCCTTGCAGGTTCGACGGAATCACGTTGGGGCCGGTCTGGCCGGGACGCCGGAAGGGGGTGGGCAGGCCCGCTGTTCCCTGCCCGCCCCAATAGGCAAAGGCATCGAGGGTGGGCAGCATGCCGTTCTTGACGGCCTTGAAGGAGATGTCGCGGTTGCGCAGGTCGATCCGCGATTGGGCCAGCTCGGGCCGCGAAGACAGCGCCATGCCGAACGACTCCTGGATGGGCACCACCGGCTCGACCGGCGGGACGGCTATGCGGTCGGTCGGAACCACCCGCGCCGTCAGCAGGGCCGGGTCGCTCAGGTCGCGCAGCACCATGTTCTTCAGGTTGGTTTCGTACTGCTGCAGCACGGTCTGGGAAACGATCAGGTCCTGGCGGGTGGAGGCCACCTGGGCCTCGGCGCGCACGATCTCGATGGGCGCCAGCGTCCCGATTTCCACCTGCCGCTTGTTGTCGTTGTACAGCTTCTCGGCCACGGTGACCGAGCTCTCCTTCACCTTGACATCCTCGGACGCGCTCACCAGGTCCCAGTACGTGTTTTGCACCTGGGTGACGGTCAGCATCACCTGCTGCTTGAAGACCAGGTCGCTGACCTCGCGGTTGTTCTGGGCAATGCGGATGTTGCGGGTGTTGGGACCGAAACCGAAGCCCTGCAACAGGTGCTGGGAAAACTGGGTTTGGAAGTTGGAGGAAATCTGCGGGCTGATGGTGTTCAGCAAGTTGGTGCGGCGATTGTTGTTCCACCCCATGCTGAAGTTCGTGCCGCTGTGGAAGGCCTGCTGATAGGCGAAGTTGGCGGTGCCGGTGTTGATCTGCGTGGCATTGATGCCCAGGAACTGCTGGGTCACGTAATCGGTGACGGGAAGCGCCTGGTGGCGGATCTGCATGGTGGTGGTCACCACCGGGTCAAAGCTGCCGATGGCCGAGCCGGCGCCCAGCGTGCTGGTGGTCAGGCCGCCGGTGCCCTGGCCCACGCCGCCGGAGGCCGTTCCGGTCCCGCCCTGCGCCCCGGCCCCGCCGCCGCTGGTGGTTGACGCGCTGGTTACCGAGGTGCGAACACCGCGCGCCGAAGAGCCCGCCCTGGTCCGCAGGATGTCCAGGTCGGCGATCTTGGGGTTGTCGCGCTGGATGGCAATATCCAGGTTGTTCTCCAGCGCCAGCGCGATGGCGTCGCTGAGGGAAAGCACCAGCTTGCCTTCCCGCGTCAATTGGTTGACCCGCCCGGAATTCTGCAGATCCGGGTTGGGCACATCCATTGGGGAATACGGCGCCCAGAAGACGGGGAACCACGGCCGCCCCTTCATGTACGACAGCGCCGGCTTCAGCTTGGGCGCGTTATCCTCGGCCACGGCGAACGATGACAGCAGGAGCAAAGCAACAAGCAGGACAACCAGCCGATTCTGCATGCGATACCTCTCTGAATCAAAAGCGACTTCTCTCCTTACGCGCTTAGACACCCCAAGGTTCCCAATGTTCCAGGGACTTCTTCTGGATGGGCGGCAACCCGGCCGCGTCCAGCGCCAGGCCGGGCCGTCGGGGATAGCGGCAGCTTGCGCGCAATTCGAGGAACCACTGCATCGTAACATTGCGCCCCGCCGGCCGCAACCCAAAGACAGGCGCCAGGCGCCGGGTTTCAGATTGGGCCGCAGCCTGGAACCTGGATGGCCCGAGCCGGCACCGCTTGACAGCAATGACCCGAAAGCTACAAGCTTTCTACGTGCCAAACCCCCAAGAGTTACAGAAGTTGTTGCAGCAGACCGGGGCCATGCTGGAAGGGCATTTCCTGCTTTCCTCCGGTCTGCACAGTTCTCAGTATCTGCAGTGCGCGCTCCTGCTGGAAGACCCGTCGCGGGCCGAAGCGCTGGGCCGGGCCCTGGCCGAGGGATTCGCCGGCATGCAACTGGACCTGGTGGCCGGGCCGGCCCTGGGGGCGGTGGTGATCGGTCACGAGGTGGCGCGGGCGGCCGGCGCGCGTTTCATCTTCACCGAGCGCGACGCCTCGGGGCGGGCCGTGCTGCGCCGCGGGTTCCAAGTCATGCCCGGTGAGCGCTCCCTGGTGGTGGAGGACGTGGTAACCACCGGAGGCTCCACGCGCGAGGTGGTGGATCTGCTGCGGGCCAACCACGCCGAGGTGCGCGGCGTGGCCTGCATCCTGGACCGCAGCGGCGGCCAGGTCGAATACGGCGTCCCCTTGGTCAGCCTCCTGCAGATGCACGCCCCGGCCTGGCCGCCGGAAGAATGCGAATTGTGCCGGCGGGGCCTGCCGGTCGAAAAGCCCGGCTCCCGGAAATGAAGTTCCAGGTTTCAAGTTCCAGGCTTCAAGTTGCCTGACTCCCCAGATGCCCGGCGCAACCTGGAACCTGGAACCTGGAACCTGGAACCATCCAATGAGGACGATCAAGCTGACGCTGGCCTACGACGGCAGCGAGTTTTTCGGCTGGCAGATCCAGCCAGACCGGCCGACCGTGCAGGCCGCCGTCATGGAAGTGGTCGAGGTTGTCACCGGGGAGCGGGCGCCCGTCCATGGCAGCGGGCGCACCGATGCCGGCGTACACGCCCTGGCCCAGGTGGCCAGCTTCCAGACCGCCTCAGGCATTCCGGCGGCGAACCTGGCCAAGGCGCTGAACCGCCAACTGCCTCACACCATCCGCGTGCTGGCGGCCGAGGAGGCGCCGGCCGGCTTTCACGCCCGCCTCCAGGCCCGCGCCAAGTCCTACCGCTATCGCATCTATCGCGGGGGAATCTGCCCGCCGTTCCTGTGGCGCTACGTCCATCATTTCCCCTACCCGTTGGACGAACAGCAGATGATCGAGGCCGCCCCGTTGTTCCAGGGCGCCCACGATTTCACCTCCTTCGCCTCCGCCGAGCCGCCGGCGCCCGATGAACGGCAGATGCCTTCGAAATCGCTGGTGCGAACGGTTTTTTCCTCGGAACTGAGGCGCGAGGGCGACGAACTGGTCTATACGGTTCGCGGCAGCGGCTTCCTGCGCCACATGGTCCGCAATATCCTGGGAACGCTGGTGGAAGTGGGGAAAGGGCGGATGTCGGCGGCTCAGATCCCCGAGATTCTGGCCGCCCGGCAGCGTTCCGCCGCGGGTCCAACGCTGCCGGGCAAGGGCCTCTGGCTGGTCTCGGTGGAGTATTAGTGTTCTGTCTCATGAATTGCCCGACAATGGCGAAGGCAGAAAGCGGAAGGCAGAAGGCAGCAAGCATCTGCGTTTGCCGCCTTCTGCCTTCCGCCTTCCGCCTCCCGCACCCCCTTCCATAAAAAATGCAGCGGCGGCCATCGGGCGGCCATCTGTATCAACGATAGGATATTTCTATGGTTGTTAAGCCCCGCAGTACTGTCGAAAACGCTCCGGTTGCGGAGGTGTTGGCAATTCTGGCCGGCGGCCAGAAGGTCAAGCAGCGCATCCTGCGCATGCGCGCCTGCAATGAGAAGGACTCCAAAGGCGCGCCCTGCTGCGGGCACCTGAAGCGCTGGTATGGCTTCAGCGGCGAAGTAACGGAAAAATTCGGGTCCCAGCCCGAGATTTACCGTTGCGAACGCTGCCAGACCCTCTACGTGCCGAATCCTCAGGAAGAACCGCGCAGCGCCGTACAGTCGTTCTGAAGTTTTCAGTTTTCGGTGACCGTAGACTGCTCCCCAACTGAAAACTGATAACTGACAACTGGCCCTATGACATTCCCGCCCCTGAAGAGGCGGAGGTATCGCCGCGTGGTACCATAATAAGCGATGCCGCCTGAGGCGGACCCTTCACCCCAGAGCATGGAACTGCTGGTGCGCGCGGGATCGGTCCCGCGGGCGCTGGAACTTGTCGGGCAGCAGGCCGAGTGGCTCACTGAACGCCATATCGAATTCACGCATATCCCCGCCCCCACTTTCGGAGAAAAGGCCCGAGGGGATTATTTTCTCCGGCTCTTCAAGAAGCTGAAACTGAAAGGCGTGCGGCGCGACCGGGTGGGCAACGTGCTGGGGGAACTGCCCGGCGCCGCCCCGCCTCGCCAGCGCGGCCTGCTCCTGCTGACCGCCCATCTGGATACGGTGTTCCCTTCCGGGAGACCGGTGGAGGTGCGCCGGGCCAACGGCCGGATTTACGGCCCGGGGATCACCGATAACGGCGCGGGCCTGGCGGCGCTGCTGGGCGTGGCGCGTGCCCTGCGGGCCGCCGGCCTCCGCCCGCGCCACAGCCTGCTGCTGGCCGCCACGGTGTGCGAAGAAGGCGAAGGCAACCTGTTCGGCATCCGCCACCTGCTGGAGCAGCCTGACATCCGGCGGGCCGTGCGCTATGTGATGGTGCTCGACGGGGCCGATACCGGCCACATCATCGCCCATGGCCTGGCGAGCCTCCGCCTGCGCGTGACGGTCGAGGGCCCGGGCGGCCATAGCTGGAGCGATTTTGGCATGGCCAATCCCATTCATGCCCTGGCCGCCGCCGTCACCCGCTTCTCGGCCGCCCCGGTTCCAGCCGAGCCCCGCACCACTTTCAATATCGGCGAGATTCGCGGCGGCACCAGCGTGAACTCGGTTCCCTTCTCGGCCTCCATGAAGGTCGATGTGCGCTCCGCCTCGGCGCTTGAAATCCGCCGATTGTCCGCCTTGCTCGAGAGAACCGTGAGCCAGGCGGTCGAGGAAGAAAACCAGCGGGCGCGATCGGGCAAGCTGACATTTCGCTTGGAAGGGATCGGCGAACGGCCTGCCGGCAGCCTGCCGGAGAATGCCCGGTTGCTGGAGACCGTGCGGGCCGTAGACCGGTATCTCGGCATCCAATCCCACATTGAGCGTTCTTCGACCGACGCCAATGTCCCTCTCTCGATGGGCATCGAAGCCGTTTCCCTGGGCGGCGGCGGCCAGGGTGGCGGCATCCACTCCCCCCAGGAATGGTACGACCCGGCAGGCCGCGAGATCGGCGTCAAGCGCATCCTGCTGGCGCTCTGCGCGCTGGCCGGCGTCGATGGCTAGTGTTCTGTCTCGCAGTTGGCTTCACGACGCATGGCAATTTCGGACTTCGGATTGCGGAGTTCGGGTGCCGCGATGCTTGAAATCGCAATCCGAAATCCGCAATAAACCCAGCACCCCCACTTGCAACTGATTGATGGCATAGCCCCTAGACGACTATTAAAGATTGATGAATCCTTTTCCCAAATCCACTGTCCGTATGCTAAGGTATTGGGAGTTGCTTCTGAACGAGAGGGTTCAAACAACCGCGTAAAATGGAGGGCCCTTGGGTCGATACCGCCGTAGCGGGTTGGTTGGAACCGGCCACCGTGCGCACTTGCTCCCTCACCAATTCCCGGGCCGAAAACAGATGCAAAGGAGAGCAAGCCAATGAAGCGAGGCAGTCTGGTAGCAATTGCTGTTCTGACCTTCCTGATGGCGACCTGCGCCTTCGCTCAGGGTTCCGCCCAGATAAAGGCCAACATCCCGTTCGACTTCGCCGCCCGCAGAACAATTCTTCCAGCGGGAGATTACACACTGAACTCCCAGGCCGTTGGCTCCCCCACGACGTACCTGCTCCAAGGGGCCGGTGGTCGCCCAGGAGTTTTTCTACTGACCTTTGTGGTTCAGCGGAAGGACTCGGAAGAGCCGCGGGCCGAGTTGGTGTTCCATCGTTATGGCGATCGATACTTCCTGGCTCAGGTGTGGATGGGCAACGGCGTCGGACGCCAACTGCCCGCGAGCAAGGAAGAGCGAGAACTGGCCCGGGGGCCTTCGCAGATGCAAGTGGCCTCGATTCCCATGCGCGCCCGGTGATGCCCTCCGGGCACATGCGGGGGTGTAGCACTGAGCTGGAATAGAACCGGCAGCACCAGGACGGGGAC
>JAPKYU010000141.1 GCA_026394175.1 Acidobacteriota bacterium
AGACCGCGGGCTGCAGTTGCCGGCAAGAACCTCCAATTGCTCCACAGCCTCTCGCCTGCCCTGGCTTCCGGTTGCTGTCCTACAGGTGGCTGGACAATCCTGATCCAGGACGCAGAAGGCGAAAAGCAGAGGGCAGCAGGAAACTGCAGCTCCCCCCTTCACGTTGTAGAGCCATTCGAGAGACAGCACACTTGGCACAGTCCACACGTCAGCGAGAGTGGCGATCTAACTGGACCTGCGGCACGCAACGCTAGTTGCCGCTAACACCTTGTGAATAAAGGTGTTAATGGCCACCAAGCGAGATTCTAGGCTTTACAACATTTTTGTTGACAACAGAATTGTTGTTGTTCATAATAGGGGCCATGGAGAAGCGAACGCTGACGCGAGCGACAGGCAACTGGGTGGTTGGCGAACAGTTCTGGGACCGCGAGGCCGAGCTGAAACTGCTCATCGAACGACTGGACGAAGGTGCGCACTTGCTTCTGGTGGCGCCCCGCCGAATGGGCAAAACCAGCCTGATGCGGGAGGCGGCACGGCGTATTGAGAATCGCTACTTGTGTCTGCATGTGGATTTGCAGAAGGCCCAGTCGGCCGCGGATGCAATTGTCGAATTGAGCGTCGCGGCCCATCGGTACAAGCCGCTTTGGGAAAGGACCAAAGGCGTTTTCCAGAATGTCCTTCGGGACACGATTGAGTCGATCGAGATCGACGAAATCGCGGTCACGCTACGAAGCGGGCTTACTGCGGGCGACTGGCAGGAGAAAGGAGATCGCCTGTTCGAGATCCTTGCTACCCATAAAAAGCCCGTCGTGATCTTTTTCGATGAAGTACCGATCCTCGTCAACCGATTACTGAAGGGGACCGACTACGCGATCACGCCCGAGCGGCGGGAAGCTGCCGACGCTTTCTTGTCGTGGCTGCGTGCCAATAGCGTTCACCACCAGCGCAGCATCAGGATGGTAATCACTGGGTCAATCGGCCTGGAGCCGGTTGTCCATCAGGCGGGGCTGAGCGCTACGCTGAATACCCTGACGCCGTTTCCTTTGGCGTCTTGGAGTCGAGAAACCGCCACCGGGTGTCTCAATGCTCTCGCCGCTGGGTATGGCTTAACGCTTCAACCCGACGCTGTGCGCGAGATGCTCGACCGTCTTGGGCTGTTCATTCCGCACCACGTCCAGATGTTCTTTGACAACGTACTGCAGGCGGCCCGCCTCAGGGGCATCACCGACATCTCGCGGCAACTTGCAGCTGAAGTTTACGAGCACTCGATGCTCGGCCTGCGCGGCCACGCCGAACTCAGCCACCTTGAGGAGCGCTTGAGGATGGTACTTGGCCCGGAGCTCGATCTACTGGCCCTGGATCTCCTCACGGAAGCGGCAGTGGCAGGTTCCCTGACAGACGAGGCGGCCGCCGTGCTGGCGCGGCGGCACTTCTCTGATGAAGCGCCTTTCGCCATCGGCTTCGCTCCTGCAACTCAAGCCACAGAGCCCCCGGGCCGTCGCTTCTGTGATGAATGGAAGGCACCGCTCCGACACGTCCTCGCCATCCTCGAGCACGACGGCTACCTAGAGAAGCGGGATGGCGCGTATGTCTTTTCGTCCCGTTTGGTGAGGGATTGGTGGAAGGCGCGGTTCAACTTCGCCTACGCGCCGGTCTCCAGACAGGGGGTGTAGCCATGCCCGCATCATCGATCACTTACAATCCTGGCGTCCTCGGGGATAACGAGCTGATCCGCTCGTTTGTCGTTCGCCAGCGGTCTCTGGAGTTGATCCTCGAAACCGTACGTGAAAACTCCGCCTCAAAGGGGACAAACCGGCACCTCCTGATTGTCGGGCCCCGAGGAATCGGCAAGACGATGCTGGTGCGGCGCGCCGCGGCCGAAGTCCGGCGCGACGCCGCTTATGGATCGCACTGGTACCCCCTCGTTTTTGGCGAAGAGACCTACTCGGTCAGCAGCTCGGGCGAGTTTTGGCTCGAAGCTCTGTTTCATCTCGCGGATCAGACCGGCGAAACCCGATGGGAGAAAACGGTCGCCGAACTCCGTCAGGAATCTGACAACGCCCGGCTACGCGAGCGCGCGCTCGCCCAGTTGCTGAACTTTGCCGATGAAAAGGGCAAGCGGCTGGTGGTCGTTGTCGAGAACCTGAACATGCTGCTGGAGGAGCAAACGCCGCGCGAGGCCGGCTGGGAACTGCGCCATGCCTTGATGAACGAACACCGGCTTATGCTTCTGGGCACGGCGCTGAGACGTTTCGAGGGAATAACAAACATCGACCGCGCCTGGTTTGAGATGTTCGCGATTCATGAACTCAAGCCACTGGATCACGAGGAATGTCGGACTCTGTGGACGTCGGCGACCGACACCCCGCTTGAAGCAGGGCCGTTGCGAGCGATCCGAATTCTGACGGGGGGCAATCCCAGACTGCTGGTGGTACTCGCCAGCTTTGCTGTCAATCGTTCGTTTCGGGAATTGATGGATCACCTCGTTCATCTGATCGATGATCACACCGACTATTTCAAGAGCCACCTGGACTCGCTTCCAGCGAAGGAACGAAAAGTTTTCGTTGCGTTGCTCGATCACTGGGACCCGGTAACTGCGTCCGAGCTGGCACGTGCCACCCGACTGCACGTGAGCGAGGCGAGCGCATTGGTAGGACGTTTGCAGCGCCGCGGCGCGGTCGAGGTGGTCGAGCAAAAACCGCGGCGTAAGCTGTATCAGGCGGCTGAGCGCCTTTACAACATCTACTACCTGATGCGCCGCCGAGGTCATCCGGCAGGAAGGGTCCGCGCAGCGGTCAATTTCATGGTGACATTCTACGAGGGGCAGGAACTGGCAAACAGGCTCGCTGAACTGGCGCGCGAGGCGTGTGGGCTTCCCGAGGGAGCGCGCGGCGACCACTACCTGGCGTACAGTGACACCCTCCGTCGCGTTAGGAACTTCCGACGCGAGATTGTCAAGTGCACGCCGCCCGAGTTCTTCCAGGCTGCGGACGCCCCGGACTTCATTCGCGAGATTCCGCTGAGCTCGCGGGAGGAACGCGCCGACAAGCCCGACCCGCTTCTTCGCAAAGCCCGCTCCCTGGAAAAGGCAGGTCGCTTCCAAGAAGCGGAGAATCTGTACCGAAAGGCGGTCCATGACAAACCCACGGATGCACAGGTGGGGATGGCTCTCGCGTTGTTTTACAGCGAACAGGGGCGACACACCGAAGCCGAGCAGGCTTTCCGCACAGTGGCCGAGCTGGAGCCGAGCAGCGCCGCGGCATGGGATGGCGTCGGAGTCTCCTTAATGTCACAGGGCCGACTGGTCGATGCCGAGCCGGCCTTTCGCAGAGCGATCGAGGCGGATGCCAGCAACTCTTGGTCATGGGGCCTCCTCGGGGCGGCACTCAAGTCGCTGAACCGATACGGCCAGGCCGAGGAAGCCTTCCGCAAGGCCATCGAGCGGAAACCAGATTCTTGCCTGGCTTGGAACGATCTGGGCGACGTGCTATTAAAACAGGGTCGGTTTCAGGACGCCGAGCACGCTTTCCGCAAGGTGATCGAGTTCGAACCAAAGAATGTCCTCGCTTGGAGCGGCCTTGGCCGTACACTGGCGTTTATGCGTCGGCCGATTGAGGCCGAGCAAGCTTGCCGTAAGGCAGTCGAACTTGGACCTACGCACTGCTTCGTATGGGATTTCCTCGCGGGCGCGCTGATGCAACAGGATCGCTTTGACGAGGCCGAGCAGGCGATCCGCCAAGCAATCAGCTTGGACCCAGAGGAAGCGTCGCACTGGCACGCGCTGTCCCGTGTGCTGGATAAGCTTGGACGCGGCGATGAAGCTGAACAAGCGATCCGCAAAGCCATTCAACTGAGTCCCGAAGATCCGGCTAATTGGAACGGTTTGGGCATAGTGCTACCCAAACCAAAGAAAGCAGATCAGGCAGCCGCAGCCTTCCGCAAAGCCATAGAACTTGGTCCGCGAGAGCCTGTTTACTGGTCTAATCTCGGACATCTCCTGCTGGATCACGGCTCAGCCGACGAGGCGGAGAAATTCTGGGAAGCGGCGATTGAAACGCACCCTGACTTGCTGCATTGTGTCGGGCACCTTCTCGACCTGCGGCTGCGAAGGGGAGTTGATCAACAGACGGTTCTAAATGAGACGCGGAAGTGGATTCAGCGTGCCGGCGACAATCCGAAGGTGCTCAGTGCAATCGCACGCTCTGTTGTCCTGTCTGATCTCCGGCCTGCCTTCCCGGAGGCGGAGGGCTGGGCTCGGAATGCGTTTGCCAAGGACCCAGGTTGGAAGAATGCTGCAACCTTGGCCTATGTTCTCAGCGCGGAACAAAAATGGAAGGAAGCGCTGGACCAATGTCCCCCGGTCCTCGATGCTTCGGCCAGCGACGAGGAAGCGGGAGCAAAAAGCATTGACTTGCTGACCGGCGCGGCGGCCGCCGGCCACGCACGTGCTGCTCTGGAGAAACTCTCGGCATCCTCAGGTGCCCAGGCGCTGGAACCGCTTTCTGTGGGCCTGCGCATCTACCTGGGAGAGACACCGCCGGTCGCAAAAGAAATCGTGGAAGTTGGCCAGGACGTCGCCCAACGCATCCGGGAGAGGCAGAAAGCTATCACCGGCGGCAAGCCAATGCCGTAGCCAGCGGCTGTAGCAGGCAAGCCACCGGAGGCAGGGCCCGGCGCGAGACGGTTGTCGGGCCCTCGCCGCCGGTCTTGTGGCGGCGCCCGCAACAGTGCCATAATTCCTGCTCCAATGTCCCAGCCCCAATACACGAAGAAGATCGCCGTTGTGGTCTTCGGCACCGACCAGAAGGGCGATGGGTTCCAGGAAGATTCGTCCACCATCGAGGTGGCGGCCACCTGGGCCAGAATCCGCCTGAGGCATTCGCCGCAACCGGGATCCGACCTGCTGGTTTTCAACAAAGAGAATGGCAACCAGGCGGAGTTCGTGTTCGAGGCCATGGCGGCGCCCAACGAAGCGACCATTTCCCTGCGCGATCACAGCGTCGATATGTGGCAACTCGATTTCGGGTTGCCCGCCGAGCCGGTTCCGGATGAGCGGTTGCGCCGCCATTTGTGCTGCAGCCACTGCGGCACGCGGGAGTCGGTGGTGCTGGATACAGAGGCGGCCGCGAATCTGGAACAGACCGGGCGGCTGATGCGGCATTGCCCGCAGTGCATGGAAAGCACGGAATGGCGGGTGGAGGGAGAGCCGGCCGCGGCCGCGGCTCCTGTCAAAGAGGAAGCCGCACCGGCGCCCGTGGCCGCTCCACCGCCGCCCGCCGCCGCTCCACCGCCGCCCCCAGCCGCTCCACCGCCGCCCGTGGCCGCTCCACCGCCGCCCGTCCCCCAGCCCGAGGCCGCGCCTGCCGCGGAGGTTGCCCCGCCGATTTCCTGGGCCGACCGGCGCGGGTCTCGCCGAATCCAATTGAGGACTCGGGCGCGCGTCCGGCGCGCCGCTTCGTCGGAAATCGTCGCTCCCATCAACGTCTCGCGCGGCGGTATCTGCTTCGAGAGCCGCGCGGCTTACGAGTTGGACGAGGTGATCTGGGTGGCCATGCACTTTCGGGAGGGCGAGCAACCCATGGAAACTCCGAGCCGCATCGTGCGCATCACCCGCATGGAAACCGCCGGTTACAACTACGGCGTCAGCTTTGAATAGGCCGTGGGCTGTAAGCTGTAGGCTTTATGCCGGGGGCGCTGCCCACAGCCTACGGCCTACAGCCCACAGCCCGCAGCCTACAGCCTACTTCCCAGGCCCAGTTCGCCGGCCACCGTCTTCATGGCCTCGATGCACAAGCTGATGTGCTCGTTCAGATCGGCGCCCAATTCGGCTGCGCCGCGGATGATATCCTCGCGGTTGACGGAACGGGCGAAGGCCTTGTCCTTCATCTTCCTCCTCACCGAGGGCGCCTCCACCTCGATGATGCTCTTGCCCGGCTTCACCAGCGCGCAGGCGGTCAGGAACCCGGCCAGTTCGTCCACCGCGTAGAGCGTCTTGGCCATCAAGGTGTCGCGCGGAACGCCGGTATAGTCGGCATGGCCGAGAATGGCGCGGCGGAGGTGCTCGGGATAGCCGCGCTCGGCCAGGATTTCCGCGCCGCGATAGGGATGCTGGTCGGCGGTCGGGTAGCGCTCGTAATCGAAATCGTGGAGCAGCCCGACCGCGCCCCACAGGTTCTCGTCTTCGCCAAACGGGCGGGCGTAGGCGCGCATGCAGGCCTCCACCGCCAGGGCATGCTTGATCAGGCTTTCGTTGGTGGTGAATTCGCGGAGAAGCGCCAGCGCCGAATCTCGGTCCATGCCCGCAATGTACCATATGCGTCACCGGCCGGATGAATACAAAAACGATTGACAATGTTTGAACAAGGCGGCACAATAGGTGACGGCGATTCTTCCTCGGCAACCCGGCATTGCTCTCCATTGAAACCCACTCTGTTCCTGTCGCCGCCCCGCCGCTTCCCGCGGAACGGCCGGTAATCCGTTGTGCCCGATGCCGCCTGGTGCAGTACCTGGGCGCGCGCAGCCGCTGCCCGCGCTGTCTGGCTGACCTGGTCGTGCCGGCGCCCGAACCGCCCGCGCCTGAACCGGCCGGGCCGCCCAACGTGGCCGCCAGCGTGCGCTGCTGGCGCCGGGTGCGCGGCCTGACACAAAAGCAACTGGCCTTCGCCTCCCACTTACCCCGGACCTACATTTCCCGCATCGAGAACGGACGTATTGTTCCCGGGTTGCTGACCCTGGAGCGCGTCGCCATTGCGCTGGAAGTCGGCCTGTCCGTCCTCCTGGCGGCAGTATCGCGTAACGGCAACGGCAACGGGAACGGCAGCGGGAACGGGAACGGGCACAACGGCAACGGCCAGGAGAAGGGCAACGGACACGGATATCCGATTTCCCGCTCCACCGTCCACGCCACCATCTACCAGGAACCGCACGCCTGCCTCAAGGAACTGTTGCGCTACAGCGGCCTGTTGAGCGGTGGCCAGCGGCGGCAAGTCCTGAGCCGGGTGCGGGAGCTGGCTGCGCCGCGCTTGGCGATGTCACACTAGAGTAAACACCGGAGCAGGGCGTCCTCCAGGCGCTTTTGTTACGGTTCGAAACATCCTTAATACCTGGCGATCTCCAGGGTGACACCGGCTGGCAGCTTCTAACTGTCTGCAAATCATTCACTTACCTCTTTCCTCACCATTTGGTAGCCGGCGTGCTCCTTCACGGGCGGCACACTGCCGCCAAGGAGGGCGAACAAGAAGGCGCATATAGCGTCATAGGGACGGTGTTGAAAGAAATTTAACAAAAAGGGTCGAAGTGTATACTTCGGGGGCTGTCTTTGTCCCTATACGGACAGAGGAGGTTCTCTGACGATGCACAAGATCCTGATTTCGATTCTTTTCGCCCTGGTTCTGGCGCTGGCTGTGGTAGGGGTCAAGAAAATGGTAAGTCCAAACCCCGCTCCGCCCAGCAACCAGACCCTGATCGCCGATGGCGGCGCACCCCGGCCCCCGATCCCCTGGTAGGCCGCTTTTGCTGATCCGGTCGTTCCGGGAAGCAAGAGCGGGCGGTGATGGGGGCTGGTTGTGGTAGGATGGGCAGCCCCCATGTTCGCGACAATCGACGGGGTCATCAGTGTTACGGTAATCGCGCTGGCGCTGGCCATGCTCGTGATCAGCGCGGCGCAGGGGTGTTTGCGCCGCTATTTCTTCCTGAACCTGTACGTCGCCGTCATGCTCCTGGTGGATGGCGTACGGTATGCGGCGCTGTACCGCTGGGGCTACTCTTCAGTTGAGTATTTCTGGGCCTTTTTCCTCACCGACGTGCTGCTGGTGGCATCCACTTATCGCTTGATTCTCAGCTTCTTTGAGGTCGTCTTCCGGGACACCCCGGTAGCGGGCTACGTGCGCAAGGTGCTGTTGTTCTTCGTCATCATCATCGGCCTGATGTCCTACGCGATGATTTCGCGCACGCTGCCGAGTTTCCGCTCGCACCTGATCGTCGAGTTTCTGCAGAACATGTATTTCGCGGCCGTCCTTCTGGCGGTTCTTTGCTGGATCGCGCTGCAGCACCTGCGGGTGCATGACCGCCAGTTGGGTTTTCTGATTGCCGGCCTGGGGCTGTCGCTGGGGGTCCAGACGGCCGCCTGCGCCCTGCAGAACCTGTTGCCGCAAGAGACGTTTCACAACTGGGATCCCCTGCTGGCCCGCCTCTCGACCCTGACCACGGTGGTGAAGCTGGGCCTGTGGTGTTACGCATTGGGCTGGATATCCGAAGAAGTGCTTGCGGAACGGCGGCAATACGTTGCGGCGGAAGCCGAAGCGGGAAGCGGCGGTTGAAATGTTCGCCAGCATCTTTATTCTCGCATTCTCAGTGGGCGCGCTGCTGTACTGGGCGCGTTACGCTTGCCTGACTGTCCTTCGAGGGGAGCGCAGTGCTGAGGAGATCGCACGGCTGGCGGAAGCCAACCGGCTGGAATTCCAGCGGGCCCGCAAACTGCTGGAGGCCGGCGCCGATCTGGCTTCCTGCGATAGCCTGCGCGACTCGCTCCGGCACGATTTCCTGGCGCTGACCTACCTGCTGCGCTACGCGGCCACCCTGCACGTCGGCCGGTACAGCAACGAGGAGCGGTTGCTGGTGGTTGATTTCCACCTGATGCGGGTGCTGTACCGCGCGACTCGGGCCTTGTCCCCCCGCACGGCCCGCTATGCACTGCTGGAGATGGCCTCCATCCTTGAGTATTTCGCCGCCGTGATGAATCGCCGCATGGCCGCCTTTGCCGCCAGGATGATTCAAGTGTAGCCAGGCGCCAGGTGTTGGAGTTCTGCCTACTGCCTCCTGCTTACTGCCTACTGTCTCCAGCCTCGTTATAATGACTTGATGCGTTCCGGAACTTGCGCGCTGGCGCTTCTGTGCGCTGCGGCCGCGGCGAGCCAGACGCCGGTGCCGGTGGGGCGGATTTCGGGCAGCGGTTTCCGCGTGACCGGGCAAGTCGAGTTTGTTTCCGACGGCAGCGCGTTGCTGCTGAGCGGCACGGAAGTGGAGGTGCGCGGCGGGAGCGCCCTGTTGCAGGTGGCGGGCGGGGAGGCGCGCTTCTGCGGCCCGCTCAAGCTCATCGTTCTGAAGAGCGCCCGGCCCGACGCGCCGCAGGCGGCCCCCAAGCCGGACGCGGACCTGCCGTTGCTGTTCGCCCTGTTCAGCAGCGACAGCGGAGCTATTGAGCTGGATTACACCGGAGCCGCTGCGCACACCGTCCAGACCCCGTTCTTCAGCGTTTCCACCCTGCCGATGGCGGAACCGACGGCGCGGAAGGCGGCAGTCCGCGTCGGCGCCGGCGGCGAAGTCTGCGCCGCCGCCTACGCGGGCACACTCCGCGTGCGGGAACAGATCGGGACTTCGGATTTGTTGATCCCGCCCGGCAAAGCCATGTTGATCCCGGCGGCAGGCGTGGACAAGGCGACGCCGGTGGAAGCGGCTTTGTGCGGATGCAGCCCCGCCGGCCGCAAGGCCGAAGCGCCCCCGGCGGAAACGCGCGCGCCGGCGCCGGTGGCAGTCGAAAAGGGGCCGCCGTCAGAAAGCGATACCACCATTGCCGCGGCCCCGCTGGTCTACAAGGCCGCGCCGGGCGCTGCGGCGCAACCGGCCGCGCCGCCCAAGGATCCTGAAGTGACCATCCCCGTGGTCATGACCGGTCCTCAAGCCGCCGGAGCGGCCACCCCGGCCGGCGAGAAGGGCGCGGCCAACAGAGAACCGCCGGCCGCAGAGAAGGCCGCGCCGGCCGCGCGCTCCGGCTTCGGCTCCAAGCTCAAGCGCCTCTTCCGGTTCCTGTTCGGCGCCAGATGAATGTTGTACCGCGGCGCGGGTTTTTGGTTTTGCTTTTCGCATGAAGCGGGTACAATACGCCCCGGTCATGGGGACACTGGAATCCGGCTTGAAAGCGACGAAACCTGGGTGGTCTGTGAGTTCAGGTTCAATGGGTGGCACGGGGAGAGAACGGTCGATCGAACAACTGGTGGCGGAACTGCAGTCGATGGGCCTGCGCGAGGAGCCGGGTGCGGTTCTGGGGGGTGTGCTGGTCTCCGCGGGCCAGGCCCTCTCGGCCAGGCAACTGATCCTGCTGTTCTATAACACCGAGGCCGAGCAACTCTATCGGTGGGACTGGCAGCCGGGCATCAGC
>JAPKYU010000406.1 GCA_026394175.1 Acidobacteriota bacterium
GCGCCCGGCGGCGTGCCCATCTACCTGAGGCAACTGGGACGCGCCGTGGACGGCATCGAAGAGGAGCGTAGCTTCTCGCTGGTGGACGGCCGCCCGGCCCTGGCCCTCGACATCCAGAAACAGTCGGGCTCCAACACCGTGGGGGTGGCCGACGGCGTGAAAGCCGTCCTGGGCCGCGTCGGCGCGGAATTGCCTCCGGACGTGCAGTTGCGCGTTGTCCGCGACAATTCGCAGTTCATTCGCGACTCCGTCGAAGACGTCCAGATCACCATGATCATCGGCGCCGTGCTTACGGTGATGATCGTGTTCCTGTTCCTGGCGAGCTGGCGGAGCACAGTGATCACGGGCCTGACGCTGCCGGTGGCCGTCATCAGCACCTTCATCATCATGAAGGCGCTCGGTTTCACGCTGAACATTTTGACGCTGATGGGGCTGTCGCTGGCCATCGGCCTGCTGATTGACGACGCCATCGTGGTGCGGGAAAACATCGTGCGCCACATGCAGCAAGGCCAGGACCACCTGACGGCCGCCTCGGTGGGCACCAGTGAGATTGGGCTGGCGGTCATGGCCACTACGTTCTCCATCATCGCGGTGTTCGGGCCGGTGGCATTCATGGGCGGCATCGTCGGCCGCTTTTTCTACCAGTTCGGCATAACGGTGGCGTTCGCCGTACTGGTCTCTCTGTTCGTCAGCTTCACGCTGGATCCAATGCTCAGCTCGCGCTGGTACGATCCGGACGTGGAGAACGGCCACCGTGGCTGGGTAGGCCGGGCGCTCGCCGTTTTTAACTACCAGGTGGTGCGGCTGCAGCGCGTGCTGCAGCGCGTGCTGCCCTGGGCGCTGAAGCACCGCTACACGGTGATGCTGGCCGGCCTCGTCTCGGTGGCGCTCGCACTCGGATTGTTCGGGCGCCTGGGCACCAGCTTCATGACCGAAGCGGATCGCGGCGATTTGCAGATCTCCTTCAAGGCCGACCCCGGAACGAGCCTTCGGGAAAGCATCGCCATATCCAGAAAACTGGACGAAGTGGCGCGGAAGCATCCCGCCGTCGCCTACACCTACGCGACCATCGGCGCGGGTGGTGCGCAGCCCATCAACGAGGGACAGTTGTACGTCAAGTTGAAGCCGAGGCGGGAGAGGACGGCCGGCTCCCTGCAAATTCAGCGGGAGATGCGCGGCCGCCTGGCCGGCATCCACGGTGTGCGCTTGAGCGTCGAGAATGCCGAGCAGATGGGACCGGCAAAACCGATCCAAGTGAGCCTTCGGGGCAGTGACCTGGCAGGACTGGAACTGCACGGCAACCGCCTGGCAGACCTGGCGCGAAAGACCGCCGGCATGGTGGATGCCGATAACAGCATCGAGAAGGGGAAGCCCGAAACGCGCGTTCGCCTGGACCGGCAGGCGGCCGCCGACCTAGGCCTCGACCTGGGTGGCGTGGCCCGCACCGTCCGCGGCCTGGTCGCCGGAGAGGTGACCGGCAAATTTGAGGACGCCGACGGCGATTCCTACGACGTGCGCGTGCGGCTGGCGGAGGAGCAACGGCAGGCCGACCGCGACCTGACGCTCATCGACCTGCCGGGCGGGCGCGGCGGATTGGTGCCGCTCGCCCAGGTGGCACAGATCGAGCCGGCCTCCGGCCCCTCCAACATCCGGCGCTACGACCTCATGCGCGAGGTCCGGCTCAGCGCCAACACCAGCGGGCGTTCCCTGGGGGAAGTGATCACCGATTTCAAGAGCGAGGCGGCCAAACTGGAACTGCCTCCCGGGTATTCGATCGTCTACAGCGGCCAAACCGAGGACATGGCGGAGAGCTTTTACTACATCTACCGCGCGCTGGTCCTGGCCGTGGTCTTCATCTACGCCATCCTGGCCTCGCAGTTCCGCAGTTTCTTCCACCCGCTGGCCATCATGCTCTCGCTGCCGCTCTCGTTGATCGGCGTGGCGCTTCTGCTGGCACTGGCCGGCGACACACTAAACATCATGAGCATGATTGGGTTGATCATGCTGATGGGCCTGGTCACGAAAAACGCCATTCTGATGGTGGACTTCACCAATGTGCTGAGACGGCGGGGCGAACCACGGGCCGCCGCGCTGGTCCAGGCCGCCGGCATTCGCCTGCGGCCTATCCTGATGACCACCCTGGCCATGATTTTCGGCATGCTGCCGCTGGCCTTTGAAATCGGCGCCGGCTCGGAATTCCGCGCGCCCATGGCTCGTGCGGTGATCGGCGGCCTGATTACCTCGACCGTGCTCACCCTGGTTGTCGTCCCGGTGGCGTATACCTTCCTGGACGATATCGCCGGGCGCATGCGCGCCTGGTGGGGCACGCCGGTGGCCGCGGCGGCCGAATCGGGCGATTGATCGGCTGTCGGCTGTCGAAGAATCGGCCGGCGGCCGACCAGCGGCAAACTCTGGACCGACAGCCGTCGGCCGATTCAAGGTTTCAGGTGCGAGGCATCGCTAAGACTCACGTGCTCTGTGTCGCCCTGGTGTTTGGCGTCGGACTCGGCTGGCTCTGGAGTTCGCCGGGCCGGCCTGCCCGCTCCGACCTGGACACTTGTTTCGCAAGCGCAGAAGTGCGCCGGCAATTCGAGGATGCGGCCGCCCACTGCGTGCAGGCCGCGCTGCCCGATCCTAAAGGCGAGTTCGTCGCCTTTCTGCCCAAGACGGCGTTTTTGCTTCGGTCGGAAGATAAGTCTGCCCGCCTGGTGGTGCTCGACAACCCCAACCTGGCCTTTCTGAGCAAGCTGGTGTCGTTGTACAGCGATCCCGACGTGGCGGAGAAACTGCTCAAACTCTGTCGCCGGGAGGAACCGGAGCGCCTGCGGAAGCTGGCGTCCTACACCGTGCAGCGGGTTTTCGAGCGCCTCGAGGCAGACGGCCTGAGCCGCGGGCTTTCGGCTGAAGCGCGCCGCGCCATGTCCCGTGCCGTGATCGAAGAACTGGCAGCCAACACCAGCATCGACTCCGAGAACCAGATCCGGGACGTGGTTGCCGATTACCTGGCCCGTTCCGCGACCGCCCGGCAGGATGTGCTCGCCTACGGCTTCTCTCTCGTTGAATATGACGAGCCGACGGAAAAGGAGTGGCGGGCCATGCAGGACGACGCACGCTTGTTTTGCGTCCGCTTCTTCGGGCGGGGGTTCACCGTTTATCGGATGCGGGGTGAGCAACGCTCCGCGCAGGATTACACGAATGCGGGGTGGCGGGAGCGAATCGAAGGCGCACTTGCCGGTTGGCAGGCCCGCCGGGGCACAAGTGGAAAGCAGTGGATGGGCATAGGCGCGGGAGAAATAGAAAAGAATGAGCCCTGAGCGCACCCTCGTAGTCAGGCCTGAAGATCGCGCAGGTTCATGAGCGAAGCTGCTTGCATTTCACGAATGATTTGCACCCCAGTGCGCGCGGGAGCAGGGGAATGTCTGAATCCGCCTCGGCACTAGCAAGCACCGCTGCCCGGCCGGCGTGGCTGAAGAAACTGGATCCCTATCTCCTGGCTTTGCTGGCGGGCGAGGTGATCCTCTATTCGGTTGGCTTTCTGGCCTGGTTCAGCGGTGACAGTGTTTCCGTCCTGCAGTTCCGGCCAAAGAGCATTGTGGAATCGCTTGCCACGTGGTTCCAGCCACAGTCGTTCGGGTTCTTTCGCCCGCTTTCACAGTCGCTCATCCCGTGTATTCTGTTCCCGCTCTTCAAGAACCACTTTGCGCCCTATCACGCGGTTAGTCTCCTGGGGCACCTGCTCGTCTCCTGGCTGGCATATGCCGGCCTGGTTCGCATCTTCCAGCAGCGCCTGGTTGCGTACATCGGCGCGCTGTTTTTCGGCTTCCACGTGATCGGTTTCTATGCCAGCTATGACATTGGGTTTCTCCCGGAGACCAGCTTCACGCTTTTCTATTTGCTCGCCATATGGTTCCTGCTCGACGGGCGGCGGCTGCTTTCTCTGGCCTGCTTCGCCTCATGCCTCTACTCGAAGGAGGCGGGCATAACGCTTCCCGTGATGGTGGCCATTCTGATCGCCGTCGTGCCGCGGTTGCGGGCCGACTGGAAAAGGCATGCCCGGCTGCTGCCGGCCCTTTTGCTAATCGCAGCGGTCTACCTGGCGCCTTATTCCAAGTATCTGGTTGTGGGCGGGGGCACGGTCACCTCCTGGGCGAAGAGCGAATATGCGCTTGCATTTGACTGGACGATGCTGCGGAATCTGCTTCGGTTTGCGCGGTGGTGTTTCCAGGTTCCCGACGGTTGGGCCACCACCGGTTGGGTGTTCGCCCCTCCCTACTCCTGGGTGATCTACATATTCGCCATCGCTATCGTCGGTTTCGCTCTCGCCGCGGCCATTCGGGGGAACGTAATTGCCAGGGCCGGCTTGCTCGGGTTCCTCATCACCTCGTTGCCGATGCTTCCTTTGGCCCATTACCTGCCCCATCACCCGTACTTGCCGCTCGCGGGTTTGGCGCTGATCGTCTGCGGCTTCTTCCTGGTCTTGCAGAATCGTGTTCCTCGCCCCTTTTTTTTGGCTGTCGCGGTGCTCTTCTGCCTGAATCATGCCTGGGTTGCATGGCAGGATTCGCGTGCCGAGCTTTACGGTTCGTGGGTGGGAGGCAACGGCGTGATCTGTCGAACGACGGCGGAGTTCGTGAGGACCCATCGGCTCGATGATTCCTCCGTCGTTTACATTATCAATGAAGGGAATGTGGACCGGGCGGTGTTTGCCTTCCAGGACCAAGGGCTGATCCGTTTCGTCACTTCTTTGGACGGGATGAAGACGCGGATGGTGGGCAGCGCGGAACAGGTTCCGCGCCCTCTGGCGCCGAATACCGTGGTCGGCCTGTTCCGGCACAACCGGCTGATGGACGTCACCGCCGACTATGCGCCGGCGGCCGCACGGGCTGTGCCGGCTTCACCCAGTGACACGATCAGCATCGATCGAACAGGCCTGCTTTCCTGGAATACCGGGAAGCCCGTTCAAGTGACCGTCAGCATGGATGGGGCGCCCGAGAAGTTGATGGGAGAAGCGCCCGCGGGCCAGGGCCGGCCCGAATGGCTATTCCCAGAGCACACCTTCCGCTTTACGCTCCGTGAACTCCGGAAAGACGGGTCGAACCAAGCGCTGGATTGGGTCGAATACCGGCAAGGAGCTTCCGGGGCAGTCTCGATAGTCAAGCCCGGGCAGGCGCCGCCTCCACGCTCCGTGCCGATTCCCTGGGCCGCCATTGCGCTGTTGGTGTTGCTCGGCCCGCTGGTCCTGTTCGGCTGGCGTGATGCCGCCGGACAACAGCTTCCCGCAAAGATCGCCGCCGTTTGACCGTTGCACCGCCGGCCTCCCGCCGGCGGTGCAACCCGTTCAGAGCGCCGGCCAGCCGGTCCGGTTGAACAGGGCGACGAAGCGGTTGGCTATCGAGACAGCCGCCTTGAGGATTCCTTCCAGCGAGACGCCCTGCTTGGTACCCGCCTCCAGGCTGTCGTAGATGTCGGTCACGACGTCCTTGAGCAGTTGCAGTTTGTCGGGTCCGACGCCGCGCAGTGGCACCGCCTTCTCAACGGCCTGGACCAACTGCACGATGGCCGGCAGGACGGCGATAAGAATGCGAACCGCGTTTATCAACGCTTGCATGTTTTCTCCTTGTCAATTCAAAGAATCTTTTCCAGAAGACGACGGGCGAGGGATTTGCTGTGAGGGGCGAGCAGGTCGCGCAGCTCCTCGGTGGTCTGCTCGATGTTCGTCAGCGACGGTTGAGCCCGGTCGAGGGTCCGGTTTACGTTGTGGAGCGTCCGGCACGTCTCTTCGCTGATGCGGTTCAACTGCATTCCCGCCTGGGCGAACAGCCAGCTAAGCTGCAGCCCAAGAAGGCAGCCCAGCACGAGCAGCGCGGCCGCGAGGCTATTTCTCAGGGTTTGCATAGCCATTGGCCAGGGCGTATTTGCCCACCAGCACGCCGATGGTCACCTCTTTCAACATTTCCATCGACGGCTGGCCGGGGTTCACAAAAGCGTAAGCACCCACGCAAAGCACGCAGGTGAAGGCGAGCCAGAAAAACGGGTTTTTCATAATCAGCTCCGGTTGTACTGCCGGCGTCTCGCCGGCGACCCTGAGGCCAAACGCCCGGCTCGGGGCTGCCCGCGGGACGCCGGCGGTGCGGCTTCACTTGCCGGCAAGGCGGGCGAAGGAGTGATCGAGCAATTGCAGCAAGGCCAGCAACACGCCGCCGGCTCCCGCTGCCCGCCAGAACCAGGATTCCAGGTTGCGGACCCGCCGCTTGAGCTGCGCAATCTCGCCGGGCTGGCCGTTGCCGAACAGGCGCTCTTCCAGCCGCAACACCACCGTTTCTATGACCGCAAGCCGTTGCTCGATTAGCTGGTCCATAGCTGAGTTCTCGCGCTGACGCGGTTCAGGGAGGCGCCCACACCCGCCTGAGCGCTCAATCTCCCGCGTATGCCGCGGAATGAAAGCGGAGTGTGTCTCCGTCGCAGACCGTAACTGTGGCGCCGGAAGCGACCCGCCCGGCGGCCAAGATATTGGCGAGCGGTTCCTCGACCAGGCGTTCGACCGCCCGCTTCAGGTGCCGGGCGCCAAAGCGCGGCTCGTAGCCATCGCGCGCGACACGCTGGAGCGCCGCCGGCGAGACCGACAACCTGACCGGCCCGTGTTCGCGGGCAGCCAGGCGCGCCGAGAGCTGCTTCAATTCGAGTGCACAGATGGCAGTCACCTGCTCGAAGTCCAGAGGCCGGTAGGTGAGCACGCCGGTAAGCCGATTGCGGAACTCCGGTGAGAAGAGTCGATCGACGGCCCGCGAAGCAATGCCGTCCAGCGGGACGGCTGCGGCCCCGCCCTGCGGGGTTCCGGCCGAGAATCCGTAGCCGCCGGACAGCCGATCGGCCATCTCCCGCGCGCCCGCGTTGCCGGTCAGGAAGACAATCGTGCGGCGGAAATCCGCGCGGGTGTTGTCGTTGAGAACAACTTCCCCTTTGTCGAGCAAGCCCAGCAGCAAGTCCCACAAGGCCGGATGCGCTTTTTCGACTTCATCGAACAGCACGACCGCCAGGGTGTCACAGATGCGCGCCTCGCGCAGCTTGGTCTCATGCAAGAGAGGCACGCATTCCTTCCAGCCGACATATCCGGGCGGGGAGCCCTTCAGCCGCGCCAGCTCGTGTTCGCTTCGACACTCGGTACAGTGGACCTTCAGCATCGCCGCGGCTGTGCCATGCAGGATCTCCGCCAGCGCTTCGGCGGTGAGCGTCTTGCCGGTGCCGGTAGGTCCGAGCAATAGGAAAGCCGCGACTGGGCGTTCCAGGCCCGCCAGTCCGGCGCGGTAACGGGCTATGGCGCGGACCACCTGCGAGATCGCGACACCTTGGCCGATTACCCGCGCGTTCAGAGCCGCTTCCATTTCCGCCAATGGCTCCGGCAGGGCGGCATCCAGCCACATCGGAAGCGGTTTCGCTGCGCACATTTCGGCGGAAGGCTGCCCCGGCTTGCCCGCATTCGGGCTTGCCCGAATTCGGGCTTGCCGGGGCGGTTTCAGTTTTCTTGGAAGAAGTTGAGCGGGCCGATTTTCACGGTCGAAGTCATCCGCTCGGCCCAAAAGGGCGGATGTCCGCCGCGGCGGACAAGGCCGTCATCGTAGTAGTGTGTGGCGCCCTGCGTGTTATCGGGCTCAATGCCTTCGTAGACCTTGCGGGCGATCTCCCAGCAAGCCTGCCAAACCTCGGGTTTTTCCCAGTCCAGCGGGCACAGCAGTTTCTTCCGGTTTGGGTCCATCCGGTTGAAACAGGAGAAAGCCAGGGGCCGCAGGATAACACCGCTCCAACTGTGTCCATAGCGGTGCCGCGCATCCTTCATCCGGGTACGCACTACGTTCGCCACGCCGAGCTTGGCCTCGTCGCACTGCCCCCGGGCTTCCCCGAAGACGCACATGGCCAGCAGCACGTCCTCTTCCTGGGCCTCGATTGGCCGTGTTGGGTCAGGCAGCTTCATTGCCTCAATTCCACGAGCCAGCACCTGGCCTGATTCACCGTGCCGGCGTTCGGTTCCGCAACTCGCACGCCATGCTGACATTGGCCGGCGTCGCGCGCTCGGCTGTTTTCTCGATGGTTACACGGTCCTTCAGAGAGGCCGTCATCGCGTCCTCGCCGTGCTGAAGTAAACCGCCACCCAATCCAGGTGATAAAGGTCCGTAGCGCTCGTTCCGCTGTTGGTGCCGATAACAGCCGCCCCCGTCTCCCTCCCGGAGGCGCTCGGGATGTTCGTGGTCAAGTTGTTCGTCCAGAGCTGCGTCCCCGCGTCGTTGTAAAGGTAGAAGTCAACGCGCGTGGCGGCAGAGTCCAGGACGATCAACAGGCGATACCAGGTCGCCGTAGACAATGTGTAGGTCGTCGCCGTCGTGCTCCTGGTGCTGTTGCTGGCCGTCTTCCCCGTTCCCACCCCAGTGGAGGCAACTTCAAGATAAGCCCCATCCACGGCATCTGACGAGGTCGTTGCGTCGTGAAACCCCAGCCTGAATGTGCCGTTCGTCAAGGTCGTGATGTTGAAAATGGCCTCCAATGCTTCTCCGCCGCCGAGTAGGAACGCAGCGACATTGGAGCCGATCAAGTAACCACTGTTAGCGGTAGTGGAGGAACGCGCCCGAACGACGCCGGGATGATGGGTGGTGACAAGACCAGCGAGCGGGGCGTTTATCGAACCGGAGGCAACCGCGGTGCCGTAAAATGGGTCGAAACCAGCCACGCCACCCATGTTTAGGCAATCGGTGAACAGCACGGGCTGCTTGCGGGCCAGCGAAATGTCAGACCCGCTGGCATCCGCCGAGCATACCGGCAGACCATCGGTGCCGATGGCGCTGAGCTTATCGGTGCCGGTGCAGGTCAGTGACTTGATGCCGCCCAGTGTGCTCGTGCTGGGCAGCGGCAGCCATCCGGCCGCCAGCGTGCCTCCGGCGCTAGAAATCGGAATCTTGCTCCCCGCAGGAGTGGCTGTCGCATTCGCCGGGTTCTGCACTACCAGGCTGCTGCTGTCGAGCGAAGCGTAGCCGCCCGCCGCTGCTCTGTTCGCGGCGTTCTCGGGCGTGAACCCCAGAGATGCCTGCTTCCCGTTCAGTGCCGTCTGCGTTGCGGTGGAGACCGGCTTGTCCGCATCGCTCGTATTGTTCACGTTGCTTAGGCCGACATCGCCCGCCGTGACCGTCACGTCGGCGGTTAAGGCATGTCCATTAACGGTGCGAGTGGTAGGAACCTTACCCGCCAAATCCGTTGTCAGATTTGTGACCTCCGATTCGGCGTGACCGTGTGAAGCGGCAGCCTTCCCATCCAGGGCCGTCTGGGTCGCCGTACTCACGGGCTTGTTGGCATCGCTGGTGTTGTCCACGTTCGCCAAGCCCACGGCGGCCTTATCGAGCGTCTGCCAGCTCTTGTCGCCGCGGAAGTACTGCCCGGCCAGCCCGGAGGCGAAAGCCGGTTCGTAGGCGCCCGCATGGGTATGCCCGGATGCCGCTTTTTCGCTCAAAGCTGACGCCAGATCACTTTGGCTGCTGAGGGTGCCGGTAATCGCCCCCCACGTAGCGCCGCTGCTGCCCGAGGCCGCGGACCAGCCCGCGCTGGTCTCGATACAGAGCACCGTGTGCGTTTCCCCGCCTACCGTGCAGTCGGTTTTCGACAGGCCATCAGTGATGGCAATAAGCCGATGGCCGGCGCCCAGCGCGGGGAGTTGTGCCACGGTGGTGGCTTCAAACGTCGGCCGGCCGATGTTGACCGTCCCGCCCGGCGTCCAATTCAGCGTGCCCTGTGCCTGGAGCGCGGGCGGAAGCACCAGTACCAAAGCGGCCAGAAGCGTTGTGCGAGCGATCATAGCTAATACCCCACGCAGATGTAACTGACAACCTTGCTCGTCAACGACGTGGCCCGGATGGTCATCGCCGCGCCCGTCGTAGAGTTGGTCACGGTGACGATGGCGGTTGAGCTCTCGTCGTTGGTCGTGCATGCCGGGGCGTTGGCCCAAGCCGAGGCGAATGTCACCGTGCAAGACGTGAGCGCGCCGCTGCCCATGGTGATTTTGCCCGCATTGTCGCTACCGACAATGCTCGGGCCGGCGCCGCAGGATGAAAGTGCGGGGCTGGTTGTAGTGCTGGCCACGATGTGGGTCTTGTAGAAGTCGTAAGCCGCCGTCGCCGTCCCATACTGCGCGGTCCCGGATAAAGCGCCATGGTAGACGTATTTCGAGGAAGTGTTGGCGCTGAGAAGTTTGTAGAACCCAGTCTGGCCGCCGTAGACTTGCAGCGCGCAGCCCGGCAGTGATGCGTTGACGTTACCGATGGTGATTGGTTTCCCCGTACCACCGGGATCGTCCCACATCCCAGGATCGTGGATCGCCACGCGGCAGAAGTCGTTGTCGATCTGGAGTGTCTTCGCCAATGTTGCGGCGTACCAATGGCTAAACTGCGGGGAGTAAAAGCGCGCGTCGGAACCGTTGGCCGTGATCCAGATCAGGATGCCATTGGTCGCCGCCCCCGACGGGGCTT
>JAPKYU010000287.1 GCA_026394175.1 Acidobacteriota bacterium
AGCCTGGAGGAAGCGCCGGGGGCCGCGGCCTGGCCCTCGCGCGCCGCGGTCAGAACCTTCGGGCCCGCTTACCGCTACCCCATCGCCGGCTGGATTTACCTACACATCGAAGGGGAGCCGTATGAGCGCGGCTACCAGCACGGCTGGCTGATGGCGCGCGAAATCGAGCGCTACCTGGACCGCTGCGCCTCGCAGCTTGACGCGCAATCGCGGCGGCGGGCCTGGGAGCAGGGGCGCACGGCGGCCAACGCCATGTTCCTCCGCGGCTTCGACCAGGAGATCCTCCAGGAGATGAAGGGTATCGCCGACGGCGCAGCGGCGGCGGGCGCCAAGCACGACGAGCGGCCCGTGGACTTGGCGGACATCCTGGTGGCCAACACCATGGACGATTTGGGCACGCTGCGCAGCGCGGCGCCCCTTATCCCCAGCGGGCTGGAGATGCTGAAGTTGGTGCGCCCCCCGTATTTCGACCCCAAGCGCGACGCGGCAGCGGGCGAGCGCTGCTCGGCGTTTGCCGCCACCGGCAAGGCGGCGCGCGACGGCCGCATGGTCATCGCCCATATCACCATGTGGTCCCTCACGCTGGCCGAGCAGACCAACATCCTGCTCGATATCCAGCCGGTCCGTGGCCACCGCGTGCTGATCCAGAGCTACCCCGGCGGGATTCAGAGCGGCACCGACTGGTACCAGAACGACGCCGGCGTGGTGCTGACGGAAACCACCATCCGCCCGGGCCCCTTCAACATCGAGGGCACTCCGGTCGGTTACCGCGCCCGCCGCGCCATCCAGTACGGCGACAACATCGACAAGGTGGTCGAGCACCTGGCCACAAAAAACAACGGGTTGTATGCCAACGAGTGGCTGATCGGCGATTCCCGCACCAACGAAATCGCCATGTTCGAGTTGGGCACCTATAAGACCCGCCTGTATCGCAGCTCGAAGAACGACTGGTTCGGCGGCGCCGAGGGCTTCTACTGGGGCTGCAACAACGCCAAGGACCTGCAGGTGCGGCTGGAGTACGCGCCCGACCCCAAAGGCGCGCCGGAACACCTCCCCTTCGTCCCTTCGGTGCGGGACATCAAATGGCAGGAGCTGTACGAAGAGTACAAGGGGCGGATTGACGAGCAGTTTGCCTTCCTGGCTTTTCGCACGCCGCCGCTGGTGACCGCATCGTCGATGGACGCCAAAGTGACCACGGCGGAGATGGCTTCGCGGCTGATGATGTGGGCGGTGTTCGGCAAGCCCAACCAGCGCGAGTGGGTGGCGCCGCCGTGGGCCAAGCAGCAATATGCCGGCAACATGGGGCTGTACTCCTCCGGGTACCGGTTGATCGATGGGAATGCATCGGAATCCCTGCGCGTGATTGTGGCCGACAACGAAAAGGCGCGCCTGGCGGGCAAAGGCGCGCCGCTGCCCGCCCGGCAGGAAGCTGCCGCCGCGGCGGTCTCCGGCCAGCCGCCGCGCCCCGGACGCGGTGCCCCAAGGCCGGAAAGCGCCGGCGCCTACAAAGACCGGCTGTGGAAGGGCTGGATTCTGCCCGCGTCGGACGCCGATATCTGGCTGAGCGCCGGCTCGGCTGCTTACTATGGCGCGCTGTCGGGCGCCGACCTGGAGAAGCGGCTGGAGGAATTCCGAACCGACTATCGCGCCGCCGCCGTGGAGCGTGACCAATCCCTGGCCGCGCTGCGATTCGACCTCCGCTCCGACGCCTGGTTCCGCATCGCGCAGGCCAAAGGCGCGCTGGCCCTCGACGCCTTGCGGCGCGAGCTGGGCGACGATCAGTTTTTTGCCATGATGCGCGATTTCTTCGAGGCCAACACCACCAAGAGCGTGACTACCGTGCAGTTCCTCGCTGCCGCGGGCGAGAAGGGGAGACCCGTACTCGAGAAATGGCTCTCCGGCCCCGGACTGCCCGACCAGAAGCCGGGACCGATCTACCGGGCCTCGGTCATGTTTCGCCGCGCCGGCTCGGTGGTGATCGTATACGGCACCGTAGCCGAGGCGGGCGCCAACCGCTACGCCGCCGAGCAACTGCAAGGCAGGCTGCTGGATTCCTTCGAGAGCGCGGCGCCGGTGCGCAAGGACTTCGAGGTGAGCGAGGAGGAATTGCGCGGCAAGGAGGTGGTCTTCATCGGCCGCCCCGAAACCAACTCCGCGCTGGCTGCCTGGGCCAAGCGCATCGGACTGGAGTACGAACAGGCGGCGTTCCGCATTGACGGGCGCGACCATGCCTCGGAGAACGAAGCGCTCATGTTTGTCGCCGCCAATCCGCTGGATCAGCGGCACGCGGTGCTGGTGATGGCCGGCAACAGCCCGCTGGAGACCGTGCGCCTGGCCGGCATGTGGCCGCTCTACTCGCAGTACGCGATCTTCGACGCCGGCCGGGAAATCGCTTCCGGGTTTCAGAAGTGACAAGTGACGAGTGACAAGTGACGAGCGGCCGCACGGAGAAGTGACCCTTGTCACTCGTCACTCGCCACTCGCCACTGGGTTTTCCGGCCACCGGTGGCGCGGATAACGGCGATGCAGCTCGCGGCGCACCTGCGGATAATGGCGCTCCCAGAAGCCGGCCAGGTCGCTGGTGATTTGAACCGGGCGCTGGTTGGGGGCGAGCAGGTGCACCACCAGGGGCACGCCGCCGCCCGCGACCCGCGGCGCCTCCCGCATTCCGAAAAAATCCTGCAGGCGCGAAGCGATCCAGGGGGGGTGGCCGGGCGGATAGTTCACGCTTGCCTGGCGGCCGCCGGCCAGCCGCACGCGTTCCGGCGCAACCTGTTCGAGCAGGCGGCGGGAATCGCCCAGCCGTTCTTCCAGCGCACGCCGCAAACCGCCGTGCCCGGCGGCGGCCGCCAGTTCGCCGAAGCTCCGCAGTCCGCTGCAGAGCAACGCCAGCGCTGCACGCACGTCTTCCTCGTCGAGCGGCCGGATGGGCGAATGCTGCGCGGCGAAGGCCACCCTGTCGAGAAGCGCGGTAACCTCGTCGGGGTCGGCGAAGCGGGCGTATCCCGCCTCCCAGGCCTTCTGCGCGAGCAACCGGGCCGCCTCTTCCGGATCGACGGCGCCGCTGCGCGTCTGCTCAATCGCCAGGCCGTCGTAAACCAGGGCGCCGATGGCTTCCACGCGCTCCGCCGCGCGGTTCCACTCCACGGCATGCGTTTCAGTGACCCGCTCGGGGAACAGGTCCAGCAGCCACTCGGGCTCGATGCCGCTGGCCACGCGGATGGTGGGCAGGCCGCGGTCGGGCCGGTCCTCGATGTCTACGGCAACGATCCATTCGCCGCGAACCGCACTGGAAGCATCGAGCACGGCGCTGCGGCCGGAAGCCAGTGCGAATTCCGGCTCCGATGGCGCCCGCTGGCGGGCCACGCGGTCGGGAAATGCGGCGAGGACCGAAACCAGCAGTTGCTGCTCTGAAAACGCATTCATTCGGCGGCCGCCGGACCAACCGAGCCGCGACCGTAAGGGAGCGGGTGCTACCGCAGGGCAACCGGGCGGAGGCGCTGCGCGGGCACCCGCTCCCCTACGGTCGCGGCTCTGCTGCAGCGCGGAAATCTGCTCGAAGATGCGGCGGGCGGCCGGCGACCAATCGGATTCGAGCAATAGCAGCAGGTCACTGGGGCTGGGGCGGGCAGGGCAGCCGCTCTCCAGGCGCTCGCCGGCACTCAGAAGCGCGGCTACGGCGCAGCCCGCTTCGGCGGCCTTCCGCCGGCGCGCTTCGATCACCAAGCGCGCCAGACGCGGATGCAGGGGCAAGGCCGCCATCTGCAGGCCGGTTTCGGTCAGGCGGCCGGCGGCGCCGATGGCTCCCAGGCGCCGCAGCAGTTCCTCGGCGGCTTCGAGGGTCGGCGCCGGCGGGGCCTCGAGCCACTCGAGATCTTCGGCCTCCATCGCTTTCAGCTCCAGCAGCGTCTGCGAAAGCTCGCGCCGCGCGATCTCCGGGGCGTCGCGTTCCGGGCGGCGCGCGAAATCCTCGGCGCTGTACAGCCGGACCACCCGGCCCGGTCCGGTGCGGCCGGCGCGGCCAGCGCGCTGCGCCGCCGAGGCCCTGCTGATGCGGGACACCTGGAGGCGCGGCAGGCCGGTCCAGGGCGAGTCGCTGGCCACGCGTGCCAGACCGCTGTCGATGACCGCCCCTACACCCTCGATGGTGATCGAGCTTTCGGCCACGTTGGTCGAAAGGATGACCTTGGGACGGTCCGCCGGAGTCACGGCGCGGTCCTGCTCTTCGGCGGACAGGTCGCCGTGCAATGGCAACAGCAACAGCCCGGCGCGCTGGGCCAGCGGCGCGCAGGCTCGCGCGGCCCGGCGAATTTCGGCCGCGCCGGGGAGAAACACCAACACATCGCCGGGCAGGCTTCCGTCATACAGGGTGGCCAGCGCGCCGGCCACCTGCTCCTCCAGCGGCTTGCCGGAATACGGCGCGTGGAAGATATCCAGATCGAAGATCCGGCTCCCGGCGCGCACCACCGGGCAACCGCCGAGGAACCGGACCAGCGGGCCGGCGTCGAGCGTGGCCGACATCACCACCAGGCGCAGGTCACCCCGGTGGTCCTGTTGCAGGCGGCGGAGCAGGGCCAGCGCGAGATCGCCATCCAGGTGCCGCTCGTGGAATTCATCCAGCACCACGGCGCTGACATGGGGCAATTGCGGATCGGAAAGGAGGCGGCGGGTCAGCACGCCCTCGGTCATGAAGCGCAGGCGGGTGCGCGGGCCGGCCACTTCTTCGAAACGCACCTGGTACCCGATGCTTTGCCCGAGCGGCTCGCCGCGCTCGAAGGCCACGCGCCGGGCCGCCAGGCGGGCCGCCAGCCGCCGCGGTTCCAGCACCCACACCTGGCCCGGGAGCACGTCCAGCAGCGCCGGGGGAACGCGCGTGGTCTTGCCCGATCCCGGCGGCGCCTGCACCAGCAGGCTGCCGCGCGTTCGCAGGTGTTCCTGTATGCGGGGAATGGCGGGGTCGATCGGCAGCCGCAGCATGCCCCTTCAGCATAACCGACTGTGGTTTCCGGGCGTGAAACGGGCCCGGATTCAGCGCGGGCGGCCTGGACCCCTTGGTTTGGACGGGGTGGGACTGGTCACGCCTGTAATGACCGCGTCAATGGTTTTCCAGATGCCCCAGGACAGGCCCATCACCGCGAGCAGCACGAGAAGAGACATTCTCATGCGCGCCCGCGTCCCGGCGTCGAAGGAGAATCCGTAAAAGCGGTACAGGCAATCACAGCAGCGCAAGGGCCTCCGGACCATGAGCGGGAGACAGACGATCTCCCAGAAACCCTGGCGATGGGAATTCGTTATCTGCTTGCTGTCGCACGCGGGACAAGAACGCATCGGTTCTTTGATCCTGCACTCACTCCACTAGCGGTCTAGAGATAGCTCAGGTGGGCGGCTTAGTCAAGCGGGCTGCTCTGTGCGCGGAAGAAACTGCGCGCGCCAAACAGCGCCGGATTCACGGCCGGGTGCCGGGTGCGGCTTCCGGGGGCCGTTGGGGCGCGGTCATGGTGTCAATCATGTGCCAGAGGCCCCATGCGGCAGACATCGTCAGGAGGAGCACGAGAAGAACCAAACCCATCCGCTTTCGCGTCCTGCTGCCGAAGGAGAATCCGTAAAAGCGGTGGTGGCATTCACGGCAGCCGAAGGGGCGCCGGGCCATGAGGGGCAGAACGAAGTTTTCCCAGAAGCCTTTGCGATGGGAATTGGTAACCCGGCTGCTGTTGCACATCGGGCAGCGGCGCATCGGTTTCCCACCCTTCCCTGGTTCCTGCCGTGACCAAAGGAATAGCTCAAGTGGGCCGCGCAGTCAACCCCGATAGTGCCGGCCTTGAAGAATGACCGCCAAGCGGGGGCCAGGCCGCCCCGGCCCATGGGGGGGGCTGCTTGGTTCTCAGGAAACAGGAGCAGGGGTTCTTTTGCGGCCGGCACAATCCGAGCAGGTGTCCGCATAGGGCCGCATGAGCAGTTGGCCGCGGGGGATGACCATGAAGCAGCCGGTGCAGACCCCGTACGAGTCGTCGTCGAGCCGGCGCAGCGCTTCGTTCACCTGGTCCAGCGTGGCGACGGAAACAGGGGGATTCTGCCGCACCAAGCGCGGGCCGCTCAATTTCTTCTTCATACGCAGCAGCGCCGCCCGGAACTCGCCGGTTTCGTCCACTTTCACCTCATACCTCCAGGGAGCGTGCCACGGCCTGCAAGGTCCGGTGCCCTGCCAGTTCCACGATCACCTCGTTCCAACCGGGGGGGCCGGCTTTTCCGGCCAGGCGGGCCGCGGGGAGTTCGCCCAGCAGGCGGGCTGTCTCCTCCTGGCAGCCGGCCGGCAGCACAACGGGGAAGTCGGCCTCCCGGAGAAAGGCGAGATGGGCCAGGCGAACACCGATCCCCACCGCCCGCAGTTCGCCCCAGGCCTTGCGGTACAGCGATTTCAGCTTGCGGAATGGCTGCCGCTCGTCTTTGTTGCCGGTCAGGTGGTAGAAGCGTCCGTGGGGCGTGCAGCGGAACCCTGCCCGCTGCAGCCTGTGAAACAATCGCGTCCGTGCCGCGGGGTCCGGATCGAGGATGCGGAACGGCTCGCTGTAATCCCGCAATTTGGCAAGACGCGCTTCCAGCAGCGAGATCTTGTGCTCGGTGGCGACCGCGTCCACGGAAAGCTCATCGAAGCCGACCACCGGCACCCGCTCTCTCCGCGCCGCCTGCCGCAGCGCTTCGACCAGTTCGGGGTAGGGCGCGCTCAACTCGATTATTTGATAACCGCCGACGGCGACGGCCTCGGGGAGAGGGAATGAAAAGTACTTTCGGGGGATGAAAATGGCGCCGCCGTCTTCACAGACAAACGGCGCCCGGATGCGCAGGTCCTGCTGGAACAGCTCCAGTTCCGCGCGTGTCCGGCTGGAACACAAGATCAGGGGGATGCCTTCGTCGCGCAGCAGGTCGAGCGCCTCTGCCGCGCGCTCGAACGAGCGCGTAGCGCGGTCCAGCACCGCGTCCTCAACCGCGGTAAACACCACGGTTCTGTGATCCGTGCTCATGAATCAACCGGCACAGGCCGGAGGCTTTCCCCCGCTCACCATCCGGGGAAACACAATAATCCCATCACGCCTGCCGTGCGCACTGTATGACAACGCCCCTTCGGGCGGTATCGGTCACGGACAGGATTTTTGGCGGAAAAGGACTGTACTGGTTCTGGCCTCTCGGCGACCGCCGGCCGGCAGTTGCCGGCCGCCAGGCGCATCAAGGCAGCAGCGCCGACAGGCGCTTCACTTGTTTCGCCGCATCAGCAGCGACGTTCTCATTCTCCAGCGGATCGTTCTGGAGATCGAACAACATGGGCGGAGGCGATTGGCCCGCGGATGACTGCTCGCCGCCTTCCGACCGCTTGGCCTGCGCCTCGAAGCCGGTAACCAGTTTGTACCGGCCGTCCATGACCAGGCGCCACCGCCCGAGGCCGGAACGAAGATGTTGGCGGTGCGTCGAGGCCCTGCCCTCCAGCAGCGGACGCAGCGTGCGGCTGTCCATTTCCGGCGGCTTGGGGGTGCCCGCGTAGTCCAAAAAAGTGGCGGCCAAGTCCATCGTGCTCACCAGGGCATCGCTGCTCACGCCCTGCCGCACGCCGGGGCCGGCCACCATCAGCGGCACGCCGATCGATGGCTGCCACGGCAGGTTCTTGCCCCAACGCGTGTGGTCGCCGAGCATTTCGCCGTGGTCGCTGCTGAAGGCAATCACGGTGTTTGCCAGCTCGCCGCGCTTTTCGACCGCCTCCAGGAAAACGCCCACCCAGCGGTCGATGTTTTCAATCATGGCCGCGTAGTTCTGCCGGATGGCGACATGCGTCTCCGGAGTGTACTGCTCGCAGCGGTTGGGCTGCGGAAACTGGCGGCTGCGGCAGAGTTTTTCCATGTCGGCGGTGATGTCCATGGGCGGATGCGGCCCGGTGAAATTCACCACCAGGTGCCATGGCTTGTCCTTGGGGAAGCGCTGCATCAGTTCCAGGCCGTTGTTGGCCAGCCAGTTGTCGCAGTAGGCTTCTTCAGGAAGCGGAGTCGGGAAAGTAGCGGGATAGCCGAGCTTGGCGCGCTGGCGAAAATCCTCGACGTGCACGGCGGCCAGCTTGCGGGCGTGCAGGTAGGCCATGTAGGGATCTTTCGGCGCGACCGCACCGCTGCGCACGGCGTCCTGCTTGCCGGCGTTGTCGATGCCGTCGGAGAAGCCCCATTCCGGGAGCAGGCGCTTGCCGTCCAGGCCCCAGTCCTCGGTACCCTTGTGCAGGTCGAATTTGCCGCATCCGGCCACGTGGTAGCCGGCGGCGCGCAACACCGAATAATAGGTGGTCTGCCGGAGGGGATAGTTGTCCGCGTTGCTGCGGACGCCGCAGCCGTCGTATTCCTTGCCGGCGGCCAGGCAGGCGCGCGACGGCGCGCACAGCGGCGACGGCACCACGGCCCGCCGGAACAGCACGCCACGCCGCCGCAGGCGCTCCAGGTTGGGCGTGCGCACCGGGATTTCGGGGTTGCCGATCCAGTCGAAGCGGAGCTGGTCCGGAAACAGCAGCAGGAAGTTGGGTTGCGGCGTGGCCGCGGAGAACGCCAGGGCGGCGGGCAGGGCTGGCGGAAGGGCGGCGGCCCTACGCAGGAATTCGCGTCGTGTTGTTTGCCTCATGTCAGGTGTCAGGTGCCAGGTTCAACTTCCAGCCTCGGTCAACGCGCCGCAAACCACCCTGGCACCTGAAACGTACCACCTGTCGCCTGCAACCTGCAACCTGACACCTGTTAGCCCATAGCGCAAGCTATGGGACCGCTTGGGGCTTTGCCGCGCTCCGCCTCTGTGATGAAATAACCCGATGCGCAGGCCTTTTTCACCTTTGCTTGCCCCGCTGCTTTGCCTGACTTTTTGTTTTTCTGCGGAAGCCATGAAGACGGATTCAAGCGCCGGGCCGGCGGTACTGGGACGCGCGCAGGCTTCCAACTTCGCTCGCCTGGCGCTCAACTGCGTTGGCAAGGAATATCCCAACAAGCCGGATCACGTCATGAACACCGGGGCGGACGTGCAGAGCCCGAAAGCCATGCACCCGGCTTTCTACGGCTGCCTGGACTGGCACTCCTCGGTCCACGGACACTGGATGCTGGTGCGCCTGCTGCGTCTGTTCCCTGACTTACCCGAGGCCGGCGAAATCCGCGCGGCGTTGAACGAGAACCTGGCGGAGAAGAACCTGCTGGCCGAGGCGGCTTACCCGGATGCGCC
>JAPKYU010000661.1 GCA_026394175.1 Acidobacteriota bacterium
CTTGTCTAGCCAACTGCTCATCATCGACGATGATGGCTGACAGGGTCAGCGTAGCGGTATTGTTCTGCTTGCGCGGTGACTCTTTCATGGTCCCTACAGGAAGGAAGTATAGCGGCTGTGGCGAAGCCCGGACAAGCCCATAACGGCGTGCCGCGCCGCGTACCAAATGTGCAAACACCCTCCGCCGACGACGATGCGGAACCGGACTATAATGATGCGGTGGAGATTAGGCCCATGGGAGGCGTGTTTCCGGGCTGCAATTGGTGCAGTTCTTCACGGCGGAATGCCGACTGTCCGGGCCGATGATTCGGTTTTCCCTGGTGGATTGGCCAGGCCTGGCAAGGAAATGAAGGAGGTCGCAGATGGCTAGAATGCTTTTGCGGGTGCTGTGCCTGGTCGTTGTGTTTTCACTAATCCCGCCGGTTGTGTCGGCCCAAGCCAAGAAACCTGCCAAGAAAGCGGCCACGGCGGCGACGCAGCAGCAGGACGGCGACGGCGGTTCGGCGGGCCAGAAACCGCCGGCCACAACAAATCCGCCGAAGGAACGCAAGGTCCGGCAGACGGCCAGTCTGGCCACCGGCGATGATCCGGTTTCCCCCCAACCCAGCCTGTGGGGTTACCCCGGCCTGTGGAGGACGGTCGGCGCCGGCGGTTTGCCGGCCACGAGTTTTGGCGTCACCGGCTGGGTAGACCGGATCAACAGAAACCCCGGCTATCTGACCATCACCACCTTCGGCACCAGCGGGTTCTACAGCTTCAGCCAGCGGTTCGCACTCGACTACCAGGTGAACATCAACCGGCGCGTTTTGGTGCGGCGTGCCGACCAGCTCAGCTTCGGACAGCAGCGCCTGACGCTGTTTGGCAAGGGCGGCTGTCCCGAGCCCAATTGCTTCCCGACCTACCTGCTGCCCACCGTTACCGTCACCGGCCGGCTTATCCCCTATCTGCGCGATCCGCACACCGGAGCGCTGCTGAACACCGCCGGCTTCTATAACGCCGCTCCGTGGGCTTCCAGGCTCTCGCAGAATCGCATCGGGGAAGTCGTGCTGGGCGGTCACGTGACCTTGCTCGACTTCAGCGACAGCCGCAAATTCGCCATCGGCCTGCGCCCCTACGTGTTTATTCCGACCCGGTCCAATGTCGAGAAACTGCAGGAAAGCGGCGCGCAGACGGGCACCTTCCAGTACGGCGCCGACCTGCTGCTGGAAGCGCGCGCCGGCAAGGCCGCCGGCTTTTACGCCAACGGCGGGATCCGGCACGTGACCAGTCCGGGACGCGACGACCAGAAGCTGTTTGGGCTGTACAACACCGCGCCCGTCAGTTTCGGCGTGAACGTCCCGCGCACCAGCCGGCTGCAACTGCTGCTGGAATACACGGCCAGCTTCTTTTTTGGCGCCGGGACGCGCGACGATGGCCTGGGGACGGCGACCGACGGCACAGTCGGCTTCCGCGCCTACCCGGCCAACTGGCTGGCGTTCAGCGCCGGTTACCGCCACACCCTGAACCACTCCCAGTACGGCGGCGACAAGAACGGCTTCGTGGGGCAGCTCTCGGTGTCGTACCTGCCCGTACCGAGGGTGGAGGCTCCGATTCCGCCGACCCTCTCCTGCGCGGCGGAAGGGGCCGCGGTCTTGGCCGGAGAGCCGGTGCGCCTGACCGCCACGGCATCGACCACCAGCGGCGGCACGCTGACCTACACCTGGGCCACGACCGCGGGCCGCATCGAGGGCACCGGGCCGACCGCACGCCTCGATACAACCGGCTTGGCCCCGGGCAGCTACGCGGTTACGGTTCGCGTCGATGACGGCAAGGGCGGCTTCGCCGATTGCACCGCCCAGGTGAGTGTGAAGAGCCCGCCGCCGCCACCGCCGCCGCCGAAACCACCCACGGCGACCTGCCGCGTGGACAAGAGCTCGGTGGCGCCGGGCGAAGTAGTGGCGCTTTCGGCGACTGCATCCAGCCCCGACAACCGCCGCCTCAACTACGACTGGACGGTCACGGGCGGCCGCGTAACCGGCAGCGGACCGGCGGTGCGTTGGGACACCACGGGGCTTTCGACCGGCGCCTACACGGCCACGGTTCGAGTCGCCGACGACCGCGGCCTGAGCGCTAGTTGCTCGGCGGCCATCAACGTGCAGGCCCCGCCCCCGCCGCCGCGGGCCGCCAGACTCAATGAGTGCAAGTTCAAGGCGCGCTCGCCGCGCGTGGACAACGTCTGCAAGGCGGTGCTCGACGACGTGGCGCTGCGCCTGCAGAACGAGCCGGGCAGCCGCGCGGCCCTCATCGGCAGCCACACCGCGACGGAAGCCCGCGCCAAGGCCCTCCAATCGCTCAACGTGGAGCGCGCCAGCAATGTGAAGGCCTACCTGGTTCGCGAGAAGGGCATCGACACCGGGCGCATCGACGTGCGCACCATCGGCGATTCCGAAACGGTCCAAATCTGGCTGCTGCCCCGCGCCGCGTCCATGGCCGACCTGCCGGGCGCCGCGGCCGCCGAGCAGATGCCGCCGGAGAAGAAGGCGCCCCGGAAGGCGGCTCCGCGCAAGAAGGCGGCCGCAACCACTGAAGCGGCACCGGCCAAGAAGGCGGCCCCCGCCGACAAAGCGGCGGCCCCAGCCAAGAAGGCCGGCAAGAAAGCGCCGGCAACGACGACCCCATAGGGCCCTGGGCGAATTTCACTGACCCGAGGCCACGGCCGGGCACGCATCGCGGCCGTGGCCTTTCTTGTCTGCCGAGTCTGCTATGCTTCCTGGCATCATGAGGAGAAGCTTGGGCTGGGGCCCCGGCCTGCTGGCCCTCGCGCTGCTGTGCTGGATGGCCGTATTGGCGGGCGACGTGCCGCGGGACGGCCCCCCCGCCGCGGCGGCCGGCGCCTGGAAGCAGATCGGCCCCTACGGCGGTGATGTTCGCTCGCTGGCGGCCGGCCTCGATTTTTCCCAGCTCTTTCTCGGCACCAGCAATGCCCAGGTGTACGCTTCGCGCGACCGAGGGCGGTCCTGGAGCTGGCTGTCGGAAGTCGCGGCCCGCCCCGATTTCGTGGTCGATCACATCCTGATCGATGCGCTCGATTCCAGCACGCTCTACGCCGGGGTCTGGAGCACGGAACCGAACGGCGGGGGCGGCGTCTTCAAGAGCACCGACGCCGGCCGCACCTGGCGTTCACTGCCCGGCATGGCCGGCCAGTCGGTGCGCTCGCTGGCGCAGTCGGCATCCCATCCGCGTCTGCTGGTGGCGGGAAGCCTGGAAGGCGTGTTCCGCACCCAAAACGCCGGCCAGACCTGGGAACGCATCTCTCCCGCCCAGCACCAGGAGCTGCACAACATCGAATCGCTGGCCATCGACCCCAAAGACCCGGAGGTCGTCTACGCCGGGACCTGGCATCTCCCCTGGAAGACGGCCGACGGCGGCCACACCTGGTCTTCGCTCAAGAACGGCATGATCGACGATTCGGACGTATTCGGCATCATCGTCGATTGGAGCAATAACAACAAAGTTTACGCCTCGGCCTGCTCCGGCATCTACGGAAGCAGCTCGGCGGGCCAGGCCTGGCGGAAGATCCAGGGCATTCCGCACAGCGCACGGCGCACCCGCGTGATCCGGCAGGACCCGAAAAATCCCGCGGTGGTGTACGCGGGAACCACCGAGGGGCTTTGGAAGACGGCCTCGGGCGGGGAGTCGTGGCGGCGGCTCACCTCCCCCAAGCTGGTCGTGAACGACATCGCCATCGACCCGCGCAACCCCTCGCGCCTCGTGCTGGCCACCGACCGCGCCGGCCTGTTGGCTACCGCCGACGGCGGCGAATCGTTCACCGAATCCAACCGCGGATTCGCCCACCGGCAGGTGTCGGCAACGGCGTTCGACCCGGCCGGCGGCCGGCTCTATGCGGCCCTCCTCAACGACAAGGAGCATGGCGGCATCCATTACACCGAGGATGGCCGCGAGTGGAGACAGGTGAACCGCGGCCTGGACGACCGCGACGTTTTTGCCTTGATTTACGCGCGTGGGCCCACGGGCGGCCGCCTGCTGGCCGCCGTGCGCGACGGCATCCTGGCCCTCGATTCCGACAAGAACACCTGGTCCCCGATCGGCAGGGTGGTGGGCCGCGCGCCGGAGCCCCCTCGCCCGGCCCGCTCCACGGCCAGCCGAGCCGGGGCCAACCGAGCCGCGACCGTAAGGGAGCGGTCCAGCGCCACGGCGGCGCGTGTGCCTGCGCCAACGCCGCCCGCTCGACAACCCGGCGGCTACCTGAGAGCCACCGTCAACGACTTTTTTCAGGCCGGCCCCGATCAGCCGGTCTATGCGGCCACCAACAGCGGGTTGTTCCGGTCGGCCGACTCCGGCGCTACCTGGAATCCGGTTTCTCCGCGTTTCCCGGTGACCGCCGTGGCGGCCGACGGCAACTTCCTGGTGGCCGGCGGTGAAAACGGCCTCGATCTTTCCTTCAACGGCGGCGCGTACTGGTTCCACGTTTACCTGCCGGCCGAGGGCATGCCCGGGCGAGTGAATGCCGTCGCGCTTTCCGGGGAGCTGTTGCTGGCGGCCGGCGAGGCGGGTTTGTTTCGCTCCCCCGACCGCGGCGGCACTTGGGAACGCAAGGGCCACGGCATGCCGCTCGGGCCGGTTCCCGGCGTGCGCTTCCGCCCAGGGAATGGAAGCGAGGTTTACGCCAGCGCCCGGCTGACGGGCAATGTCTACGTGTCCGATGACGGCG
>JAPKYU010000503.1 GCA_026394175.1 Acidobacteriota bacterium
CTGGGTTGGGGGTTCAACGGTTCATCGCTGGAGGCCAAACTCGAGGTCGGCCGGGACTTGGTTTTGGACGGCGTTTTCGTCGCCGCCGCTTTCTTCTTTGCCGCCCCGCCGCCCTTCTCTTCAGCGGTCGTCTTGGCCGCTCCTTTCGCAGTCTTCTTTGCTTGGGCCAATAGGACCGGCGGGATTAGTGAAAGCACAACAACCAGGCACAACACCCGCAAAAGCGTTTTCGTCATCTGCGACCTCCGTCATTTCCTCACCGGGCCCGACCAATCCACCACGGAAAACCGAGTCATCGGCCCGGAGAGCCGGCATTCCGCCACGAAGAATTATACCCATTGGCCCCCCCAAAAATGCCCCAAGGGGCTGAATCCCCATCGGATATTATAGCCGAGTTGCGCGCCGCTGTTGCGTCAACGTGTTTGCACATCTGGTACGCGGCGCGGCGCGCCGTTATCGGCTTGTCTGGGCTTCGGAACAGCCGCTATACTTCCTTCCTGTAGGGACCATGAAAGAGTCACCGCGCAAGCAGAACAATACCGCTACGCTGACCCTGTCAGCCATCATCGTCGATGATGAGCAGTTGGCTAGACAAGAGCTCGCCTACCTGCTCGAATCGCATCCGGACGTGGAAGTGATCGCGCAGGGTCGGAATGGAATCGAGGCCGTGGAATTGATCCGGCGCCACGAGCCGGACATCGTGTTTCTCGACGTGCAGATGCCGGGGCTGGACGGTTTCGGCGTCATCCGGAAGCTGGTGGAGAAGAAGGCCAAGATCCCCCACATCGTCTTTGCCACCGCCTTCGATCAATATGCGGTACAGGCCTTCGAGGTCAATGCCGTCGATTACCTGCTGAAGCCCATTGACAAAGGCCGGCTTGCCCAGGCCATCGAGAGGGCGCGGAAGATGGTGGAGACGCGGAGCGCGTCGCCGGAGCACATCCAGGCGCTGATTTCCGGATTGCAGGCACGGCCGCCGCAGCCCTGCAAGGTTCTGGTCAAGGCGCAGAACCGTTTCTTCCCTGTCGATTCCCGGGAGTTGATTTACGCCAGCATCGAAGACGGGCTGATTACGGTGGTCACGCAGAACATGGAGGGAACGTCGAACTACCGCACCATCGAGGACCTTCAGAACGCCCTGGACCCCAACGCTTTCTGGCGCGTGCACCGTTCCTACCTGGTCAACATCAACCGCATCAAGGAGGTCGTTCCCTGGTTCAAAAGCAGCTACCTGCTGAAGATGGACGACCGCAAGCAGACCGAGATTCCGGTAAGCCGGGCGCAGACCAAGCGCCTGCGTGAGCTGCTGAAGTTGTGATCCAGGCGTCGGAGGTCAGATGCGCGGCGCCTGACATGCCGAGACAGAAGGCCTCGGCCGGGGTTATGATTGCCTGCTCGGGCCGGCACAGGCTCAGGGCCTGGGCCACCCTTTTCTAGTGGTTTGCCAAACTGGAGGCGTAAGGGAATGAAACTTACACGACGCGATCTTCTGTGGATGCCCCTGGCTGCTCCGCTGGCCACGCTGGCGCAACGAAGCGCTGTGCCGAAAAGCAGCCGAAAACTGAACATGCTGCTGATCGCGGTGGATGACCTGAACAACCGCATCGGCTGCTATGGCGATCCCATCGTCAAGACGCCGAATCTGGACCGGCTGAACCGGCACGCGGTGCGCTTCGACCGCTCCTACTGCAATTATCCGCTGTGCAATCCGACGCGCACCTCGCTGCTGAGCGGGCGGCGGCCGGAGGTCACGCAAGTCTTCGACAACAACACTGCGCCGCGCACCCACCTGGGTAACGTGGTTTGCGCACGGCTCCTACGAGCACCAGCTCCGGTGGGACATCTCCGAGAGCCGCGCAGGGACCCAGATCCAGCAGGATGGCGACCCGGCCGGCAATCTCGCCAATCGCCGCGGCTTCGGCGACGAGCGGACCGACGAGGACGACATGTTCGAGCCCGGCCGGCAGGGCAGAAAACAGGCCAAGGCCCAGTCCAAAGCAGCGGCCGCCGGGGGCGGCATCAAGCTGAGCTGGACGCCGACCAACGGCGGCGACGCCGACGAGCCGGACGGCGCCACCGCACGCCGCATCGTGCAGTTGATCCGCGAGAACAAGGACAAGCAGTTCTTCATGGGGTGCGGGTTTCACAAGCCGCATCTGCCCTGGGTGGCGCCCCGCAAGTACTTCGACATGTACTCGCTGGACCAGATCAAGCTGCCCAACACCCCGCCCGACGACAGAGACGACATCCCTCCCCTGGCACTGACGTTCACCCAGGGCGACCAGGAGATGACGGATGAGCAGCGGCGAATGGCGATCCTGGCATATCACGCGGCCACCAGCTTCATGGACGCCCAGCTTGGCCTGGTCCTGGACACCCTGGACGAATACAAGTTGTGGGACGACACCGTGGTGCTGCTGTTCGGCGACCACGGCTGGCACCTGTACGACCACCTGCAGCTCTGGCGCAAGATGACGGTGTTCGAGCAGGCGGCCCGCGCCCCGCTGATGGTATGGGCGCCGGGGTGCAAGCAGAACGTCGCCTGCCCGCGGCTGGTCGAGTTCGTCGACATTTATCCCACGCTCACCGAGCTGTGCGGCCTGCCCGCGGCGCCGGGAGTGGAAGGGACCAGCTTCGCGCCGCTGTTGAAAGATGCGAACCGGCCGTGGAAGAAAGCGGCCTACACCATGGTGGCGCGCGGCAGGGAGCGCTTCGGCCGCAGCGTGCGCACCGATCACTGGCGCTACACGGAGTGGGAGGACGGCAAGTCGGGCGTCGAGTTCTACGACCACGACAAGGACCCCAACGAGTGGACCAACGTCGCCTGGCCCCAGCGCGAGCGCACTCCCCGGCAAACGGCCGACATCGAGGAAATGAAGCGCCTGCTGCACGCCGACAAAAAGCTCAACGTGCCGCCCAAGGCCTGAGGATTGCGGATTGCGGACTGCGGATTTCAACCAAGCATCTTGAAATCCGCAATCCGTGCCATTCAGCTCATCAACTGGCCCTTGTACTGGTCGAAAATATCGCCCCGGCCCTCGATGCGCGGGTCGGCCGTTTGCTTCAGCTCGGCCGTCAGTTGCGCATCCAGGCGCCGGAGCACCTCGGCATAGGCGGGATCGGCGGCCACGTTGTGCATCTGCCACGGGTCCTTCTTCAGGTCGTAGAGTTCCCGCTCCGGCCGCTTTCCAAAGGCCAGTTCGAACAGCGGCTGCACGTTCGCTCCGTTGCGGTGGAGCACCATGTGCGCTTTCGTTGGCCCGGCATCGACATCGGCGAAGCCGACACGGGTATTCTTCGCCAGTTGCTCATAGCCGCAGCCCGGCGAGTCCGGCGCCGCGCAGGCCTCGGGGTCGCCGGCGGGCCAGCGCTCGGGCTTGAAATTCCGGATGTAGTGGAACTGGCCGTTGCGCAGCGCGCGCATCGGGTAGCCGCCCCGGATTTCTCCGCGGCAGGGAACGTGGCGTTCCATGCCGGTCAGCACGTGGTCGCGCTTGGGGTCCACCCGCCCGGACTTGCCTGAACCGAGGACGCTCATCAGGCTTCGCGCGGTCATGGCCGGGCGGGGCGGAAGCCCCGCCGCTTCCAGGAAAGTCGGGGCCAGGTCCGGGAGGCTGACGAAATCCTCGACCACGCGGCCGCCCGCCACCCGGCCGGGCCAGCAGACGGCCAGCGGCACGTGGGTGCCGGATTCGTAAATAGTGGCCTTGGACCGGGGGAAGGGCCAGCCGTTGTCGCCCGATATCACCACCAGCGTGTGTTGCAGTTCGCCCGTCTTGTCCAGGGTGGCCAGCAGCTCGCCGGTTTCGCGGTCGAAGCGCTGCGCTTTCCAGTAGTAGTCGCAGATGTCCTTGCGGACCGTTTCCGTATCGGGCAGGTACGGCGGCACTTGGACGTCGCTCAGCTTCATGCCGCTCTTCACCCCGCTCTCCCATTCGTACGGCCGGTGGGGATCCTGGCTGCCAAACCAGAAGCAGAAGGGCTTATCTTTCGGGCGCGCTTCCAAGAAGGTGTTGAAATCCTTGAAGCGGGGCCCGGCGGGGTTGCGCGTTCGCCCGCCGGCCGTTTCGTTTCCCGGCCCCCAGCCCTTGCGCGTAAACCCGACGTGGTAGCCGGCTGCTTCAGCAGATCGGGGTACACTTCGAACTTGGCCGGCAGCGTCACCGACAAGTTGGCGCCTTCTTCCAGCCGCCAGTGGTATTGCCCGGTGAGCATGGCGGCCCGGGAGGGCGAGCACGACGGCGCGCTCACAAAGGCGTTGGTGAACAGCACGCCGGAGCGGGCCAGCCGGTCGAAGGTCGGCGTTTGGATGACCTTGTCGCCGCCGATCGAGGCCTTGGGCCACATCCAATCGTCGGCCAGCGCGAATAGAATGTTGGGCCGCCGCGCCGGCCGATCTCCGGGCAACAGCAGGTTGGGAACGGCCAGCGCGGCGGCGCCGGCCGCCAGCGGTTTCAGGAACTCGCGGCGAGTCTGGCGGTGTTTCATCTGGATCCTCGCAGGGAAGTGTATCAGGTGTCAGGTTTCAGGTGCCAGGTGTCAGGTGTCAGGTTGTTGGGTTACTGACACCTACCTGACACCTGACATTTGGCATGGTAGAGTGAGGGGCGTGATTGTGAGCGACAACACCTTGATAGCCGGCGCACAATCCCTGCCCGCCTTGACTACCCTCAACGACCTGGTGTTCAACATGGCCCGCCGCGATGCGCCGGAGGTGCTGCGATACAAGCGGGCCGGCGCCTGGGTGTCGATTTCGGCGCGGGAGGTGTATTCGATCGTGGCGCGGATGAGCGCGGCGCTGAAGCGCCTGGGACTGCGCAAGGGCGACCGGGTCGCGCTGTGGTCGGAGAACCGGCCGGAGTGGACGCTGGCCGATCTGGCCGTGCTCGCTTGCGGCGCGGCTACCGTGCCGCTGTATCCGACGCTGACCGCCGCCGCGTGCGAGTACATGCTGCGGGATTCCGGCTCGCGCGTGATTTTCCTGTCCCGGCCCGAGCACCTGGAGAAGATACACGGCTGTTGGGCGCGCCTGCCGGAACTGGAGCGCGCCGTGCTGTTCGGGGGCCCCGTGCCGGCCGGCATGTCCGCCGCCCGGGTGCTGAGGTGGGAGGAGCTGATAGGCGGGGAGCAGATCGACCCGGCGCGGGAAGAGGCGCAGGCCTACGAAGCGGCGGCGCGCGCCGTCGGCCCGGACGACCTGGCCAGCATCGTTTACACTTCGGGAACCACCGGCGAGCCGCGGGGCGTACTGTTGGCGCACGACAACCTCGTCTCCAACGTGCTCGCCGTGCCCCTCGAATTCATTCGGCCGGGCGACGTGGCGCTCTCCTTCTTGCCCTTGTCCCACATCTACGAACGGATGGTGTTCTACACCTTCCTGCACCACGGGGTCCCGGTGGCTTACGCGGAAAGCACCGAGGCCGTGCCCCAGAACCTGTTGGAAGTGCGCCCCACGCTGGCTACCGCCGTGCCGCGCTTCTTCGAGAAGATGTACAGCCGCATCGTGGGCAACCTGCAGCAGGGTTTCTGGGCGCGTCGCAGGCTGTTCTGGTGGGCGGCGTCGGTGGGCAGGCAGGAGCTGGCGTGCCGCATCGAAGGGCGCCCCGCACCTAGCGGCTTGCGGCTGCGGCACCGGCTGGCCAACCGCCTGGTCTTTCGGAAGCTGCGCCGGCGGCTGGGCGGCCGGCTGCGCTGCTTCCTGTCCGGCGGCGGGCCGCTTTCCCCGCAGCTCGCCGAGTTCTTTACCGCCGTCAATGTCATGGTCTGCGAAGGCTACGGCCTCACGGAGACTTCGCCGGTGGTGACCTGCAACGTTCCCAGCCGCCCGCGGCCCGGGACCACCGGCCGGCCCCTGGAGGGGGTGGAAGTGCGGATCGCCCCCGACGGCGAGATCCTGGTGCGCGGCCGCAACGTGATGAAGGGGTACCACAACCGCCCCGAGGAGACCGCGCAGGCCATCGTGGATGGCTGGCTGCACACCGGCGATATCGGCGAGTTGACCGCAGAAGGCGACCTGCGGGTGACCGACCGCAAGAAGGACCTGCTGAAGACGGCGGCCGGCAAGTTGGTGGCCCCGCAGCCGATCGAAAACCTGCTGCGCTCTTTGCCTTACATTTCCAACGCCGTCGTGGTCGGTGACCGCCGCCGCTACATCGCCGCGCTGCTGGTTCCCGATTTCCAGCGCCTGAGTGAATTCGCCTGCGCCAGCGGATTGGACGGGGCGTCGCCGGCCGCGTTGATACGGCATCCGTTGGTCCGCAATCTGATCGGACGCCAGGTCGATCAGGTTAATGCCGGCTTGGCGCCGTTCGAGCAGATCAAGCGTTTCGCCCTGCTGGCAGACGATTTCTCGATCGCCGCGGGCAACCTGACGCCGACGTTCAAGGTGCGCCGCCGCATCGTCGAGGAAGAATGCCGCGACATCGTGGCCGAGCTGTATAAGTAAGTGCTGAGTATTGAGTGCTGAGTGGTGACCACGGCCCCGCGGGAGCCCGCTTCAGCGGGCTGCCCACTGCCCGATGCGAGACCGGTCGCGCTTCGTGGACGATTCGAGCTAGCACTCAGCACTCAGCACCTCCCAACCGGAGCGCGTATGCGAATTAGCAAGGCGGTGATCACGGCGGCCGGCCGGAAACAGCGGACACTGCCGCTGCAAATGCTGATCGACCGCGACGGCAACGAGAAATCGATTCTGGAGATTCTGATCGAAGAGGCGCTGGGCGCGGGGATCGAGGAGATTTGCGTGGTGGTGTGGCCGGGCGATGAGGCCTCCTCCTGCACCTGGTCGGCGACCACGTTTACATCTGCGAGGGGGAAAAGAGTTGCGCGCAGTACTTGGTGGAGGTGGCCGCCGCGGAAGCCTGCGCCGTCTCGGCTGTGCAGCCCACCCGCGAGAACCTGCTGCCCCGGTTTGGAACCGTCGGCGGACGCCGCCTCAGTGGCCGCGCAGACCTGTATCGCATCGAGACGGTCATCGAGAAGCCGACGCCCACCGAAGCCGAGCAGAAGCTGATCGTCTCGGGGTTGCGGGCCGGCCATTACCTGTGCTTCTTCGGGATGCACGTGCTGACCCCGGCGGTGATGGAGATTCTGGGCCGCCTGCACAAGGCCGCGGCCGGCGGCTGGACGCTTTCCACGGCGCTGGCTGAACTGGCCCGTGGCGAACAATACCTGGCGCTGGAGCAACCCGGCCGCCGCTACGACGTGGGCGCAAGATATGGCCTGCTGGCCGCGCAACTGGCGCTGGCGCTGAGCGGCCAGGACCGCAGCGAGGTGCTTTCGCAACTGGTCGAACTGCTTGCGGCCCGTGGCTAGACAGGAGACCGTAGGCTGTGGGCTGTAGGCGTCGTAGCGACAAAGAGCGGGCCGCCTACAGCCTGCGGCCTACAGCCTATTTATGAGCGAACTGACGCGAGTGATCACGGCGCACGAGCCGGAGGTGCGCAACCGCTCGCTCGACGCCTTATGCCGGGCCGCCCCGCTGGCCGAGATCCTGGCCGAATGCGAGGCCCTGGACGCCTTCCGGCGGCGCAGCGACAACCTCTACGAGCGGGTGCGCGCCCTGTTCTTCCTGTACGCCATCCATCGTTTCCAGGTGCCGCTGAAGCCGGGCGCACAGTCGAGCGCCGCCATCCCCTTTTCCGGGTACGCCAACCTGCTCAAGCGGCGGTTCGAGGAAGCGATCGACATTTTCCTGGCGGCACAGGCGGCCCAGGGATCCAGCGCCGCCATCTCCAGCGCGCTGGCGGCCGCCTATCGCGGGCTCGGTTTCCAAACCCTGGCCGACCAGGTGCGCCGCAGCGTGCGCTCGGTGCGCGGCAACCAGTGGATGTTCCGCACCGGGCACCCAGCCGACTATCCCTTGCGCCTGCGTCCGGCACTGCTGGAGCGCTCCCCCGACGGCGTTTTTCCCATCCTGCACGAGGCCACGCCGGTGCGCATGGACCTCACGCACAGCGGATGGAGCGACATTTTTTTTCTCGGGATGGACTTCCCCGAGGGCGCCCGGGTACTGAACGTCTCCATCGACCTCAGCGTGCGCGGCGCGGGCGCGGGCGCGCCCCGACCGCCGGTGGAAGCCTTCGTCCGGGTCATCGATCAGCCGGTGCTGCGGCTGGCCAGCGTGGACCTGCGCGCGACCGCGGAAATCAGCTCGCTGGCCGAAGTCTTTGATTTCGCCCGCGACTACCTGGGCTTGCTGAAAGCCGCCGTCATCGCTTCCGGCATCGTACCGCCCGGCATGGAGGGCGCGGCCCGGCCGCTGGAGGAACTGCTGGCGGCGTTGACCGGCAGGCGCGGCTATGGCCTGGAAGTTGTCAGCAAGGTCAACGACATCCCCAAGGGCTCGCGCCTGGCGGTCTCCACCAGCCTGCTGGCCTGCCTGATCGCCGCCTGCATGCGCGCCACGGGCCAGACCCAGGATCTGGCCGGCTCGCTGGCCGAACAGGACCGCCGCCTGGTGGCGGCGCGCGCCATCCTGGGCGAATGGCTGGCCGGCTCCGGCGGCGGCTGGCAGGACTCCGGCGGGCTGTGGCCCGGCATGAAGCTGATTTCCGGCGTCATCGCCCGCGAGGGCGATCCCGAATCCGGCATCAGTCGCGGATGCCTGCTCCCCTCGCACCAGGTCTTCCAATTCGACGAGGTATCAAAGGAGACGCGGCAGAAGCTGCAGGACAGCCTGGTGTTGGTGCACGGCGGCATGGCCCAGGACGTAGGCCCAATCCTGGAAATGGTGACCGAGAAGTACCTGCTGCGCTCCGAAGCGGAATGGCAAGGCCGGCAGGAGGCCATCCGCATCCTGGATGAAATCGTCGGCCACCTGAAGCGCGGCGACCTTCGCAGCATCGGCGCCTGCACGCAGCGCAACTTCGACGCCCCCATCCAGACCATCATCCCCTGGGCGGGAAACCTGTACACGGCTACGCTCACCGAACGCGTGCGAGCCGAAATGGCCTCCGGCTTCTGGGGCTTCTGGATGCTGGGGGGCATGTCAGGCGGCGGCATGGGCTTCCTGTTCAGCCCGCAGGCCAAACCCGCGGCCCAGGACCGGCTGCAGGAAATCATGAGCGAGACAAAGCGGCGGCTGGAATGCGCCGTGCCCTTCGCCATGGACCCCATCGTGTACGAGTTCGCCATTAACGAGCGCGGCACGTGGGCCGAGTTGTTGGGCGGCGAGAGCGCGCTGATGCCGCCCGGCTACTACACCCTGACGGTGCCGGCGCTGCTGCGCCTGGAGCCGAAACTGCTGCCCGCCTCCCGCCGCGCGGAGCTGGACCGCTTCGGGGCCGCCTGCCGCACTTCGCCGGAGCTGGCCGGGATGGTTCAGAACCTGTTCGACCATCTCCTGCCGCGCGCCGCCGACGGCCAGGGCGCCCGGCAGAATCTCGATGTCCTGCTCGAGCAGTTCGGTTTCGACCGGGTGCAGCACGAGCAGATCCAGGCCGACCTGCGCAGCGGCCGCATCGGGCTGGCGCAGAACCGGCTGCCGGCCAGCAGCACCATCGAGGACGTGGGCCCCGACGATCCCGCCCTGCGGGACGATGCGGGCAACGGCCTGCCCGAGGAATTCCGCAGAATCGGGATGCAGGCGCTGGGGGAGGGCCGCGTGGCGGTGGTCTCGCTGGCGGGCGGGGTCGGCAGCCGCTGGACCCGCGGCGCCGGCGTCGTTAAGGCCCTCAACCCGTTCTGCAAACTCGACGGAAAGCATCGCACCTTCATTGAAACGCACCTGGCCAAGAGCCGGCGCACCGGGCGGTTGTGCGGCGCCGCCCTGCCGCACGTGGTCACCACCAGCTACCTCACGCACAACGCCATCGAAGAATATCTGCGCGCCGAAAACAACTACGGCTACGCCGGCCCGCTGTACGTGTCGCCCGGGCGCTTTGTGGGGCTGCGGATGGTGCCCATGGCCCGCGACCTGCGCTTTGCCTGGGAGGAAATGCCGCAACAGTTGCTGGACGAGCAGGCGCAGAAGGTGCGCGACAGCCTGCGCGCCACGCTGATCGCCTGGGCGCGCCAGATGGGCGAGGGCGGCAACTACACCGACAACCTGCCCATGCAGTGCCTCCACCCGGTCGGCCACTGGTACGAGGTGCCGAACCTGCTGCGCAACGGCACGCTGCTGCGCCTGTTCGAAGCGCGCCCGGGCCTGAAGTACCTGATGGCGCATAACATCGACACCCTGGGCGCCGACGTCGATCCGGCACTGCTCGGCTGGCACATCCAGCAGCGAGCGGCCCTGAGCTTTGAGGTGGTGGCGCGGCACCTGGAAGATCGCGGCGGCGGCCTGGCCCGCGTCGATGGCCGCGTGCGCCTGGTCGAGGGGCTGGCCCTGCCCTCCGACGAGATCGAGTCGCGCCTCTCCTACTACAACTCCGCCACCGCCTGGATGGACATCGACCAGTTGCTGGCGGCCTTCTCTCTGACCCGCGACGACCTGGCCGATGAAGAGAAGGTGGCCGGCGCGGTGCGCGCCATGGCTGCCCGCATGCCCACCTACATCACCCTGAAGGACGTCAAGAAGCGCTGGGGCAAAGGCCAGGAGGACATCTTCCCGGTCACGCAGTTCGAGAAGCTGTGGGGCGACATGACCGCGCTGCCGGAACTCGACTGCCGCTTCCTGGCGGTTTCCCGGATGCGCGGCCAGCAATTGAAAGACGTGGCACAGCTCGACGGCTGGCTGCGCGACGGCTCCGCCGCTTACGTCGAATCCCTCTGCGACTGGGCGTAGGTCCGGGAATGGGACGCAGATAAACGCAGATTCGATCTGCGTTAATCTGCGTTTATCTGCGTCCCATTTCTTCAACGGATGACCTCAATCTCAACGCCTTTCAAGCCGAGTTTGCGCCAGTCCCTATGTCGCTCGGCTGTGAGTACCCTGGCTCGAAGGCGCCGGGCCAAAGCGAGGCAGGCACGGTCTCCCAGAGAAAGCCCTTGGGACTTGGTCCCGGCCCACAGCTCGGCGACCTCCATTGAGTCCTCCACGGTGAAGTCGAACGGCTGGATACCCAAGGCCAACAGTTGTGGACCCAATACGGCCGGCAACTCGCCTCGCTTATGCAGCGCTGTCGTGAGCACCTCGGCAAGATTGACCGCGCTGATTCCGGCATTGTCGAGGGCCGCTTCGACCTTTTCGCTTCCAGGCTCATCCTGAAGGTAGGCGAGGAGCGCGGACGCATCAAGAACGGTTTGGAGGCCGGGGTTGGCCCTCACGAGCGAAGCTCCTCGTCCCGCATGCGGCGTAAGGTTTGGGTAAGCCTGTCCTCGCCCGGCCGCCGGCGAAAACGAGCCCGCAGATCGCGCACCAGCTCGGCGCGAGGGCGTACGATCAACCGGTCCTTCTCCACCCAGGCGACAAGCCGGTCTCCGGGCTTGAGGTTCAGAACTCGGCGCAGAGAAGCGGGAATCACAACCCGGCCATGTCGATCGAGCAAGAGCGACTGGGGTTCATGCCTTAGTGCCATACCAGCATTTTATGGCATACTCGGTCGATTTGCCACATAATCGACAATTGCCATGATTTCTTTATCTGCGGCCCATTCCTGCGGCATGGTTGCCATGGACGGCGCGTCGCGCCGCCAGAGGGCGTCGCCGGCCGGCGGCGGATGAGGGATGACTGACGGCTGCCGGCTTGGATCTCCCGCCGGCGGCCGGCCGCATTGGTCCTCAAGCCTTCAGGCCGTGCTCGTAGCCCACCTCGAAGGCGCGAAGGTTCAAGGACGTGAAGCGGGACGGGACGGAAGACTGGATGGCCTTGCGCATCGCTTCCTGGGAGAGCAGCCGGGTCTGCGCGGTGAAGAAACCGAGAAGGATGATGTTGGCCACCACCTTCTTGCCCAGTTGCTCGGCCAGCCGGGTGGCGGGAACGGCGACCAGGCGCGCGGCCGGCGGCCTCTCGATCTTCACCAGGTCGGCGTCGACGATGATCAGGCCGTCGGGGCGGACGTGCGGAGCATTGAGGGTATAGGCTTCCTGCGACATGGCCACCAGGACGTGGGGCGACTTCACCTTGGGATAGCCGATCTCGCCCTTGCCCATGACCACATCGGCGCTGCAGGCGCCGCCGCGGGATTCCGGCCCGTAGGCCTGGGTCATGGTTGCCTCCTGGCCGTCATACAGCGACGCGGCCTTGCCGATGATGAACCCGGCCAGGATCACGCCTTGCCCGCCGAAGCCGGCGATGCGGATCTCCCGAAGCTCCTGGGCCACTTGAACAAGCTGGGCTGCTGCCATCTCGCTATCCCTCCATGGTCCGTTCCGCACTGACCACCTCGTGCTCCATGCGCACCAGGCGGTCCTGGAAGGTGGGCCGGTCGCGATCGCAGAACCTGCCCACCTTGATCTTGCCGCCCAGCTCGATACCGGCCTCGGCCACGTCGAAGCCGTCGCGGATGCGCTCGCTGTTCTGCTTGAAGAATTTCATGGCCGCCAGTCCGGTGGGAATCTCGTTGCGCGAGCCAAACACGGTGGGGCAGGGTGAAATGGCCTCGACGAAACTGAACCCACGCTTGGCGATCGCTTCCTTCATGGCCTGGATCAATTGCACGACGTGGTAGGTGGTCCAGCGGGCCACGTACACGGCGCCGCAGGCCATGGCCAGGTGCGGCAGGTTGAAGGGCGGCTCGAAGTTGCCGTAGGGCGTGGTGGTGGTGCGGGCATGCGGCGGCGTGGTCGAGCCCGCCTGTCCGCCCGTCATCCCGTAGATGAAGTTGTTCACGCAGATGACGGTCATGTCCATGTTGCGCCGGGCGGCGTGGATGAAGTGGTTGCCGCCGATGGCGAACAGGTCGCCGTCGCCGCTGAACACGATCACCTTCAGCTTGGGGTTGCCCAGCTTCAGGCCGGTGGCGAAGGGAATGGCGCGGCCGTGCGTGGTATGGAACGAGTCCATTTTGGCGTAGCCGGCCACGCGCCCGCTGCAGCCGATGCCGCTGACGATCACCACATCGTCCAGACGGACATCGCACTGCGACAGCGCTTCGATCATGGCCCGCATGGCAATGCCGATGCCGCACCCGGAACACCAGATGTGCGGCAGCCGGTCGGTGCGGACGTATTGTTCAATCGCGGTGGCCCGCATTCGTCTCCTTTAACTCTTGGCGGCGGCCTTGGCGGCGCGCTCGATGACCGCAAGAACCTCCCCCGGTTCCTGGATTTCGCCGCCCGGCCGCAAGGCCGAGAAGACGGGGGTGGAGCCCGAGAAGCGCTCCACCTCGCGCACCATCTGCCCCATGTTCAGCTCGGCAACCACCAGGGCGCGAACCTGGGTGGCGAGCCGGCGCACGCGCTCCTCCGGGAAAGGCCACACGGTGATGAGCCGCAACAGGCCGGCGCGGATGCCGCGCTCGCGCGCCATCTGCATGGCGCGGCGGGCCACCCGCGCGGTGATGCCGTAGGCGATGATCGCGACCTCGGCGTCCTCCATGCCGCTCTCTTCCAGCCGGAAGATCTTGTGGGCGTTGTTGCGGATCTTGTCCACCAGCCGCCGCACCAGCCGGTCGTGGGCGCGCGCGTTGGTGGCCGGGTAGCCGCGCTCGTCGTGGGTCAGCCCGGTGACGTGGATGCGGTAGCCGTCGCCGGCCGAAGGCATTTCCGGCACCAGGTCCTCGCACGGCGCGAAGGCCACGAAGCTGTCCTTGTCAACGCGCGGCTTGCGGCGAACCGGCAACGGTATCTTGTCGGCCGGGGGGATCACCACGCGCTCCATCATATGCCCCACCATCTCGTCGCTCATCACCAGCACCGGCACGCGGTACTGCTCGGAAAGCAGGAAGGCTTCGATAGTCAGATCAAAGCACTCCTGCGGGGACTGCGGGGCCAGGGCGATGATTTCGTAGTCGCCGTGCGAGCCCCAGCGCGCCTGCATCATGTCGCCCTGGCCGGTGAGGGTGGGCAAGCCGGTGGACGGCCCGCCCCGCTGTACGTTCACCACCACGCAGGGGGTCTCGGTCATGATCCCCAAACCGATGTTCTCCATCATCAGGCTGAAGCCGGGGCCGGAGGTGGAGGTCATCGAGAACGTACCCGCCCACGATGCTCCCAGGATGGCGTTCATCGACGCGATCTCGTCTTCCATCTGGATGTAGACGCCGCCGACCTCCGGCAGCCTGCGCGCCATGCGCTCGGCCACTTCGGTGGCCGGCGTAATGGGGTAGCCGGCGAAAAAGCGGCACCCGCAGGCCAGCCCGCCCTCGGCACAGGCGATGTCGCCGTTCATGAAGTGCTCGCCCGTCAGCACGCTTAAGTCGCTCATTGCTGACCCTCCTCCAGCCCGTTCCGCGCCGCCGCACCTTTCCTCAGGCTGTAGTCGGTCGAGTAGATGGCGAACTCGGGACAGAGCAGCTCGCAAAGCTTGCAGTTGCTGCAGTTGGCTTTGGCATCGATACCCGGCGGGTGGTAGCCCTTGGCGTTGAATTCTTCGGAGACGACCAGTACATGCTTGGGGCAGAACTCGATGCAGAAACTGCACCCCTTGCACTGTTCCGCAAGGATGTACATTTTGTCTTCGAGGATGACGATGTCTTCAATGGTCGGCATCAGAAATCGAGTTGCATGTCAAATACCGCAGCTCCGGAGCGCCAAATTGACTCATTCTAAACGCTTTAGTGGGTAATGGCGCATGTGGGATGCGGGATTTGGCCCAAATTTCCACCCACTGACCCCGTAACTCGATAAGGACGCATAGGGGTTTCGCGAAACCATCGAACAGGGCCGCAACTCCGCACCCCGCACTCCGCACTGCTATTGAACGGCCAGCGTGCCCATGCGCGGGTCCAGCTTGATCTCTCCGAAAGCGTTTTCGTAGGTCACCACGTTCTGCTGCAGCACGTTCAGCAGCGCCTTGGCCTGCTGCGGGCTCAGGTAAATGCCCTGGAAATACTCGATATTGATGGCCTCGGGCACCGTCTGGTTG